>JAJZTY010000038.1 GCA_021847325.1 Bacillota bacterium | reverse complement strand
ATATTTGATGCATATCGCAAGAATGAATTTTGAGACTGTTGATTTGTTTGCGTATACTGCAATTATGATTATGGTTGTTGTTCTAATTGAAAAGAGTATGGATCAAATCAAAAGAGGGTAGAACTGGAGTTGTAAAGCATTTGTAGACATTTAAGAAAAAAGAGGAAACCCTTGTTCAGCTAAGAACTGTGCAGGGGTTTTATAATTTAGTTTATAAGCGGGTCTTTCATTATTGAAATATGTTATATATTCTTCAATAAAAGTATAAATAGAATCCCATTCGTTGAGATTATAGTCACACGCAATCTCTGCTTTAATCCAACCATTAAGCGATTCTATAACCGCATTATCCGTCGGAGTCCCTGCACGTGACATGGACCGAATGATGTTATAATGTTTATGAGCTTCTTGGAAGCCCTTTGAAGAATAAACTGTACCTTGGTCACTGTGGAAAATGATGGGTTCGGAATATTCTTCTTTTTTGATGATTTGAATAAGTTGATCAAGACAATTGTAATAAGGTAGATTATCTCCGTGCTTTGAACTAAGGGATGAGGCGATGATGGAATGACTAAACACATCGATAATAAAAGTCCATTCATATTGTTTTCCTCGATGGGCTAGCACAGTCATATCACTCGCTACGATTTCCAATGGTCGAGATACATTCCAGTCTCCAGAAACGATGTTCTTATATTCAACGTGTTCATCTCCCGGTTTCTGCCATTGATAATGTTTCGCTTTTGACTTAACACCGAGTCCTTTACAGACTTTATGTACCGTTAAAGCAGATAGTTTCCAACCTGTACGTGTAGTGATAATCGCTGTTATATCGTGATAGCCATATGAAGGATGCTCAGTATGTATTTCTTCAATCAGTTTAATCAGATCTTTTCGGTTTTGTTCATGTCGATTTAATGTACCGAGTCGTTTTAACCATTTGTAATAACCACTTCGACTGACACCTAATGCTATGCATAAGAACTTAACTGAGTACTTTACGCTTAATTCTTGGATGATTTGATATTCATCTTGGATGTAGGAACGTATTCCTTGTTTGAACCAACTCCTTTCACTGTGTATCCTTTTTTTAATCGTTCTACCTCTAATTTTAATTTAAAGTTCTCAAGCTCTAACGCTTCACGTTCAGTTAATGACTTCTTACGGTAAAGATGCGCCATTATATTGCGTTTATTCTCTTTTGGCTTAAGTCCTTCTTCACCGTTTTCTAGATATTTTTTTACCCAAGTATGAATTAGTCCAGGATTCACTTGGTAAATGTCTCTTAGAGAAAAGAAACTGATATGTTCATCAACGTGTTTCTTTACAATCTCTAATTTTTCTTCTATCGTCCATTTTCTTTGTTTCGTTCCCGTGCTTCCTTTTGGTCTTCCTCTCATAATTTACCTCCATTTATTTAGATATATAAAAAAAGTAGACTTTAATCAAGAAATGTTTTTTTCTTGTGTCTACTTTTACTATACTACTCCAGGTTTTAACCTCTCTTAAATTATTGTGCTTTGACTCGAGTCCACTTATCAGTTAAGACTTCTTTTAATGCATCATCATATTTATAAACTTCATCTAATGGGTTATCCATACGAGGAGCATAAGCTACATTACCTTCATAATCCCCACCAGCACCTGTTACTGTTTCAAATGCTGACTTAACAGGAGAAGTATAACCAACATAGATTGTGTTCTTTAATGCGACTTCATTGTCTAACATAAAGTTAATCCATTTATGCGCTAAATCAACTTCCTTCGCATTCGCAGGAATGATCATACTATCCATCCATACATTTGTTCCTTCAGCAGGCACAAAGAATGACATATTAGGATTTTGTGAAATAACATATGCCGCATCACCTGAGAAATCAACTGCTAAATCTTTTTGTTCAGTAATCATATTATCAATGATTGTTTCATCGATATAAATTGGACGCGTTGTACTATTAACTTCTTTCAACCATTCAAATGCAGCTTCAATTTCAGCTTCATCCGTTGTATTAACAGAATAGCCTAATGCTTTTTGCGCAACCATGAAAGCATCACGTGCAGAGTCATAAATATAGATACGATCCGCATATTTAGGATTCTTAAGAATATTCCAGCCTTCAGCTTCTAAATCAGCTACATCCACTGTTTGTGTGTTGTAGATGATACCAATGTTGCCCCAGAAATAAGGAACACTATAGGTATTATTAGGATCAAAAGGACGATTTAGTAGATCAGGATATACATTGGATAGATTAGGAATCAAAGATAAATCCAATGGTTGTAAGAAATCTTCTGCTATTAAGCGTTCAACCATATGATCTGTTGGAACTAAAATATCATAGTATTCACCACTTTGAATCTTGGTATACATTAATTCATTGGAATCATAGTTATCATAGATAACTCTTACATTATACATATCTTCAAATTCAGAGATAACAGTTTCATCAATGTAAGCACCCCAATTATATACTTTTAAAACTTTTTTTGGTTCATTGGAGGAACAGCCTACCAATGCGAATAAAACAACTAATAATGTTAAGAGTAATTTTTTCATTTCTTTCCTTACTGAGCTTTAATTTTCAACCAAAGATCTGACATCTTTACTTTAAGCTCTTCATCATATTTAAATATTTCATCTTTTGAATAATCAACACGAACTGCATACGCATCATTACCAGCATAATCACCTTCATCAGATATCATAAATTCCCAAACATCTTTGTGAACAGTAGAATATCCAACTTCTAATGTATTACGTGTTTGTGCATCTTCACTTAACATAAACGCAATCCAAGCATTCGCTAGTTCAGGATTCTCTGCATTTGCTGGGATAACCATATTGTCAACCCAAAGATTCGTTCCTTCTTCAGGCACAAAGTATCCCATATCTTCATTCTCATCAAGAATATAAGCCGCATCTCCTGAATAAACAACCGCAATTGCTTTATTACCAGCAATCATGTTATCAATAACATCATCTGTTACATAGATTGGCTCCATTGTAGTGTTTAATTGAGTTAACCAATCAAACGCTTCATTAAGTTGAGAATCAACCTTGGAATTAGCGGAATAACCTAATGCTTTTAAAGCAACTAAGAAAGCATCACGTTCTGAATCATAGAAATAGATGTTACCCTTATACTTCTCATTTAATAAGATATTCCATCCATCTTCTAAATCCTTAGCATCAACCTGAGTTTTATCATAAATTAATCCTACATTACCCCAAAAATATGGTGCACTGTATTCATTGTTAGGATCAAATCCTTGATTTAACACATTCGGCAGTACATTCTCTAAACTAACCACGTTCTTATCTAACTTCTGTAATAAATTCTCTTCAATTAATCGTTGAACCATATAATCGGATGGCACGATAACATCGTATTTTTCACCACTCATTAGTTTTGTATACATGGATTCATTACTATCAAATTCATCATATACAACTCTAACGTTGTACTCTTCTTCAAATTCATCAATCAGCGAAGCGTCCATATACACGCCCCAATTAAATACCTTCAAGGTTTTTGTTTCACTGTTGCATCCCGCTAGCATAAATGCTAAGACAAGGATTAGCATACTTAATTTTTTCATTCTGCCTCCTTTATTTCTTTCTTAGTTATATAAGGGTATAAATTAACCACTAATAACACAATCGTAATAATCACAACTAAGATCGTAGATAACGCATTAATCGTTGGATTGATACGTTTTGACATGGTATAAACCAAAATAGAAATATTCTTTACCCCATTACCACTCACAAAGTAAGAAATAACGAAGTCATCAAACGACATGGTAAACGCGATGAGAGCTCCAGAGATAATCCCTGGTGTAATCATAGGCACAATAACCTTCCATAAAGCTTGAAGTGGAGTTGCCCCTAAATCAAGTGCTGCTTCCGCAATATCTGGATCTAAACGTCTTAAACGAGGCAATACGCTTAGAATGACATACGGAGTACTGAAGATAATATGTGCAAGTAACATTGTCATAAAACCTTTTTCTATATTCAATGAAGAATATAGCAACATCAATCCTATCGCTGTGACAATTTCAGGATTTAGGATTGGAAAGTTATTAACACTCAATACAAGTTCTTTAATTAAACGTCTTGATTTAGAAATACCAATTGCTGCTAATGTACCCATGACAGTCGCAACAAATGTAGAAACTAAGGCAATCGTAATCGTAGTCGTAATCGCTGTCATCATCTCACGATTTTCAAACAACGCTTGATACCACTGAAGGGAGAACCCTGACCAAGAAGTCAATGATCTTGAATCATTAAATGAGAAGATCATTAAACTCAAGATAGGTAAATAGAAGAAACTCAATACACCAATAAGAATAAAGAATTTAGTAAAGTTATGTTTCTTAAGACCTACCATAATTTACCTCCTTCTACACTCGCAGTGTCAGACGCATCACGATCAATCTTACGAGTCAAGATCATAGAGCCCATAATAATAACCGCCATAATTAGAGAAATAGCACTACCAAAGTTCCATTCTCCAACTGTAATAAATTGATTTTCAATCAAGTTACCAATAAGCATATATTGACCACCACCTAAGAACTTAGGAATGACGAAGGTACTTACCGCAGGCAAGAACACAAGCGTAATCCCTGATATAACCCCAGGCATGGATAATGGTAATACAATACGTAGGAATGTTTGAATTGGATTTGCCCCTAAATCATGACTAGCATGAATTAAAGCACGATCCAACTTCGCTAATACGGTATAGATAGAAATAATCATAAATGGTAAGAAGTTATATACCATCCCTAACATAACCGCAAAATCGGTATACATCATTTTAATCGGTGCTAATCCAAAGAATTCAAAGATAGAATTCAAGATACCACCATCCGATAAAATGCTAATCCATGCATAGGTACGTACTAACATATTAATCCACATAGGAAGTGTGATTAATAGAATTAATAACGTTTGCGTTCTTTCACTCGTATTCGAAATAATATACGCAATGGGATAACCAATAATAATGCATAGAACTGTTGTAATAATCGCAACTTCTAATGATTTAAATAATACTTTAATAAATACTGGATCAAAGAAACGCATGAAATTATCTAATGTAAATCGGAATGCCATTAATGCATTACCATGTTCAGTAAATGCATAAAGTACAATCAATAACATTGGCACTACAATAAACAAAGACATCCATAAGATATACGGTTTAACTAAACTTGCATATCCCTTCATACTAATACGTTCCCATCTTATACATAATGTGAATGTCTTCAGGGAAGAAGTGTAAGCCTACCTCCTTATCCACCTCGACTTTATCAGTCGTATGAATAATCCATTCACGGTACGGTGTTTCAACCACAACTTCGAAATGCACACCTTTAAATAAACTTGATTTAATTACACCTTTAATACGTCCCATTTCAATTGGCACAATATCAATATCTTCAGGGCGTAATACAATATCAACTTCTAAGTTATCTTCAAAGCCATAATCGATGCATTCAAATACTTGATCATCAAATTTAACTTTATAATCTTCTAACATAACACCTTCAAGAATATTAGACTCACCAATGAAATCCGCAACGAAACGATTCTCAGGTTCATTGTAAATATCGGTAGGTGTACCAATTTGTTGAATCTCACCTGCATTCATAACCACAATCGTATCAGACATGGTTAATGCTTCTTCTTGATCATGTGTTACATAAATGAAGGTAATTCCAACTTCTTGTTGGATCTTCTTTAATTCTATTTGCATTTCTTTACGAAGTTTTAAATCAAGTGCTCCCAAAGGTTCATCTAATAATAGAACCATTGGTTCATTAACTAGAGCTCTCGCAATCGCAACACGTTGTTGTTGACCACCAGATAATAATGTAACTGGTCGATCTTCGTAACCTTCAAGGTTAACCAACTTTAACATCTTCTTAACCTTTTGTTCGATTGTATTTTTATCTTGTTTCTTTATACGTAAACCAAATGCAACATTATCAAATACATTCATATGAGGGAATAATGCATAACGTTGGAATACCGTGTTAATTTCACGTTTGTATGGAGGTACATTACTAATTTCGATATCATCAAAATAAACATGTCCTTCATTTTGCGAAATAAAACCACCTAGAATTCTTAATAGAGTTGTTTTACCACAACCACTTGGTCCTAGTAGTGTGACAAATTCATTTTCATGGATGGATAGATTAATCCCCTTTAAAACTAAACTGTCATTAAAGCTTTTTACAATGTTTTGAAATTCAATTAGTTTACGCATATGTGCCTCCTAGAATATAGGTGGGTTACAAACCCACAAAACTTTTGCATCTGATTTAGTATCATTCAGAATGTAATGATCATATAAACCCTTAATATAGAAAGTTTGACCCTTCTTAACAACATGTCTCTTATTATTTATAACTAAACATACTTTTCCACTTAATACATAACCAAATTCTTCACCATTATGTGGAGTAATCACATCCGACTTTTGATCTGGTTTCAAATCTAATAAGATTGGTTCCATATCATTCTTCTGTGCATTTGGAACAATCCAATGAATGGTACAGTCTTCTTTTTCGTCAATGAAGAAATCCTCTTGAGTAAACACAAGTTTCTCATTTCTTTCTTCCTTGAAAAACTGTGCAAGATTAATCCCTAATGCCTCAACAATATCACTTAACGTCGCAATCGAAGGTGATGTTAAATCTCTTTCAACTTGAGAGATAAAACCTTTACTTAACTCACAACGACTCGCTAATTCTTCAAGTGTTAATTTGTTTTGGGTTCGTAATTGTTTAATTCTTTGTCC
Organism: Bacillota bacterium; assembly: GCA_021847325.1. Taxonomy (GTDB): domain Bacteria; phylum Bacillota_I; class Bacilli_A; order Erysipelotrichales; family Erysipelotrichaceae; genus UBA2212. Next base: position 7,690 of record JAJZTY010000038.1, on the reverse strand, counting down.
AATTTCCATTAGTTTCCTCTGTTTAGTTTTACTAAACTATTTAGCGTTTTATACTAAACACAAAGTACATTATAAAACATTTTTTTTCAATTGCAATATATATAATCAATTATTTTTATGAATTAAATAATTGAAATTATGTGACAGAATTATCAAGTATTCACAAAGGTAAATTTGCACAAAAAAAGAAGCACTTGCTTCTTAATTTACGTAAGCTCTTTGAATAAATTTTTCCAACATTGCTTTCGATTGGAAACCAACAACTTGACCAATTACAGCTCCATCTTTAAATAACAATAATGTAGGAATCGACATTACATTATACTTTTGAGCTAATTGTTGCTCAACATCGACATCAACCTTAATAATTTTTACTTTTCCTTCTAATTCTTGAGACAATTGTTCAAGAACAGGCGCAATCATTTTACAAGGCCCACACCATTCAGCTGAGAAATCAACTAATACGACACCCTTTTTAGTCGTCGCATCAAATTCCACTGTGTTTACAACTTTCATTTTTTCCTCCTTATTTAACGATTTGAGTATATCAATATTCTAAACCTTTTACGCTTAATATGCTCATTTATTTAAAACAAATCGTTTAACGGCATGCGCAACCCCATTTTCAGAGTTTGTTTTAGTCGAATACTTCGCTAATGCCTTAATTCTTTCATTCGCATTCCCCATCGCAACGCCATGAGGGAAAGCAGAGATCATAGTGACATCATTATCAGAGTCACCCATTGTTAATACTTCATCATCTTTTATATTATGAATTTCCATGATTTGACGTATACCTACAAGCTTAGTTAATCCTTTAGGACTAATATCAACCCAGTTCTCAGATACACGCATAACTTCAAATTCATTCCCAAAGACTTCTAATAACTCATCCATACTCTTGTCTAAGCTAATTTTCGTATGTGCTAAACCTATTTTATCGTAATTATCGACAATATCACTCGCTTCATTGATTATCTTAACTTCTTGAGACTTTAAGAAACCAAAAAGACTAAAAATATGAATGCGTCCTAAGATGGGTCTAAAATGAGGTAATATTTTGATCAAGAAACGATAAATATCACGATAGATTCTTAAGTTCTTAGGCGAATAAAACGCAAAACCCTTATCTCCATCCATGACTAATTGAATCTCATGTTTTTGTGCAAACGCTAAAACTTTCTTCGCATCTTCAACCGTGATATATCCATTAACAGTCGTTCTATCATTCTTTAAATCAATAAGTCTCTGACCATTGTTCATAATCATATAACCATTGTATTGATCCATCTTTAATAATGGTACAAATTGTTTTGTACTATCATAACCACGACCTGTTGCTAAGGCAAGAATACATCCCTGTTTTTGAGCTTCAATTAATGCTTCCTGATTTTCTTTTGTAATAGATTTAAACTTTGTTAATAAAGTTCCATCTAAATCACTAACTATTAGTTTAATCATGTTTAATTAAAGAAGCTGCTTCCTTATCTAACACAACCACAACATCTGGATGATTTTGTAAGATTGTACATGGAACTTCTTCACGAATCTTACCTTCTAACATTTCTTTAATAGCCATTGCCTTATTCTTGCCAGACGCCACTAAAAGAATCTTCTTAGCTCTTAAAATATCTTTAATCCCCATCGTAATAGCAAAATGAGGAACTTCATCAATCGAATTAAAGAATCGTGCATTATCTTGACGTGTTTCTTCTTTCAAACGAATAACATGTACAGTTGAATCAAAACTTGTTCCAGGTTCATTAAACCCAATATGACCATTCGATCCAATACCTAATAACTGTAAATCTTGTGGATTTTGACTTAACATTGACTCATATTCAGCCGCAACTTCTTCAAGTGATCCTTCACCTTTTGGTAAGTGTACATTATCTAAATTAAAATCTACATGCTTAAATAAATGTTCAAACATGAAATGATAGTAACTTTGATCATGATCTTTACTTAACCCAACATATTCATCCAAGTTAAAGCTTTGAACATCCTTGAAAGATAATCCTTCTTTATGCGCTTCAACTAATCGTTTATACAAACCTACTGGACTAGAACCTGTTGCTAAACCTAAAGTAACTTTACCTTGTTTAACAACTTCTTCCATCACTTCAAATGCTTTTTGACTTAAACCTTCATAATCATCATACACAAATACTTTAAACATGTTTCTCTCCTTTTTTGCCCTTTGGGATAATTTGATAAGATGTTGTAAATACTCTATTTGGATCTAGGAACAATGTTCCTTCACGATCCTTAAACTCACCGTAGAATGGCTCAAAATCATCATGACCATACCAAGGCTCAATACAAATAAAATTCGCTTTTGGCTTCTTCCAAAACGCTAACCAACGATAACCAAAGACACTAACATCACAATAATCTGACTGATCATGTAAACGTACATAACTTGATTTAACATGGTCTAAAACCAAAGTTGGTGTTGTTTTAAAAAACTCATCATTAAACTCTAATATTTGATTTATATCTTTCTTAAGAATAGATTCAGGTAAATTCTCTTCCACTCCAAAGAACTCAATCGGTATAACTCCATCTACACCATTATTAGAATGATAGAACGCTGGATGTAATCCAAAGTTAAATGGCATTACTTTATCTGATTCATTCGTAATACGATACACGATATCAATGTGAGCATCATGTAAACGATATTCTACTTCTAAACAAAATTCATAAGGATATTGAGTTAAGGTATGATCAGATGATTTAAACTGTAATACAATTTTTGAATCAGATTGTTCAATACAGGTAAAATTCGCATGTCGAGTAAATCCATGATTTCCAATCTGATATAAGTTTCCATCAATATGTAAATTCTGATCATATGTAGAACCAACCATAGGAAACAAGATTGGATTCCTTTGTCCCCAGAATTCAGGATTTGCATTCCAAATCCACTCTTTTCCACTGTGTTTATCAATCAACGAATGCATTTCTGCCGCATGTAACTCAACAACTAATTTAATATTATTATTTTCTAAGATCATTTCGCTTCCTCCAATAAGCTTCTTTTTGGAACTCTTAATCTAAGACCTTTTTCAACAATCTTGAAATTAATCTCAATCTCAGGATAAACTTCACCATCACACTGTGTACTTATTTCTCTTTCACTCAAAAGATTAAATTGCTTAACTTTATAAAAGCTAACAATATCTTCAAAAATATGTTTACCAGCTTTATATTTAGGCAATAAAGTGAGAATTCTTAATAAATTCGTATCTTGGATAATGCATAAATCTAAATAACCATCTTGAATAGAAGCCATCGGGGTAGGAGTAAATCCTCCTCCATAGAACTGCCCATTCATAACTGCAGTTAATAAAGATTTAACCTTTAATGTCTGATTATCCATGGTAACCGTAAAGTTTAACGGTTTACGCTTAATTAATAATGGAAAAATAGCTAATACATACGTGAAACTTCCCAACATAGGATACTTCACTTTTAGTTCATGAGCCAATATTCCAATATCCGCATCCAATCCCATCGTAGAACAATTCAAGAATTTACGTGAGTTAGACATACCATAATCGACGTAACATTCTTTACCTTCAATTGTCTCAGTAATCAATTGTTCTAAAGGCATTTCAGGAATTTGAAACATACGTGTAAAATCATTACCAGTCCCAAGCGGTAAAATCGCAAGGGATACACCTTCGTTAAGTCCATTCAGAACTTCATTCGCAGTCCCATCTCCACTGAGTGAATAGACACATACATTATCTTCCTTTACATACTTTTTAGCTAGCTCTGTCGCATGACCAGGGTACTGAGTTAGAAGTATCTCATAATCAGTTGGTTTCGACTTAAAATAATCTTCGATTTGAGGTATATACTTTACTGCCTGTTTGTTCCCAGACATAGGATTGATAATAAAGATGTGTCGCATATATGTCTATTTTAAAGGTTTAATTTCTTAAAATAAAGGTTTATTCATAATATTATTACAATGATTCACAAAATGGATTATTCTATGACTTAACTTTTCGTTGTTTATGATTTACTGTACTCGATTTTTGAGCGTATTTATTCTTAGAACGATAAGCAGACTCCTGTTTTAGAGGTTTAATCAAACAATGCGCACCAAACCCAACTAGGTCTAAACGATTAGCTTGTTTTAATGCCTCAAATACGAGAGTTTGGTTTTGTGGATAGGTATATTGTAATAACACACGTTGAAGTGTTTTATCCTTTGGATTTTTCGCTACATACACTTTTTCTTTCGTAAATGGATTCTTCTCTGTATAGTACATACAGGTACTTACCGTAAATGGTGTAGGATAAAAATCCTGAACTTGTTGTGGTGTATGTTTGATCTTTTTAAGATATAACGCTAATTCTATCGCATCTTTTAATTCACTTCCTGGATGAGATGAAATCATATAAGGCACAAGGAATTGATTTTTGTTAAACTCTTGATTCTTCTTCTCATATTTATTGACAAATGCTTCGTAAAGTTGTCTTTTTGGTTTACCCATTAAATCAAGAACACGATCAGAAATATGTTCTGGCGCAACTTTCAATTGACCTGATATATGATACTGAACAAGTTCATCAAAGAACGTTTCATCTTTATCGTACATTAAATAATCGTATCGGATTCCAGATCGTACAAAAACCTTCTTTACTTTTGGAAGAGCTCTTAAACGTCTTAATGTTTGTAAGTATGCAGAATGGCTTACTTCTAACTGTTTACATGGATCAGGATGTAAACATTCTTTTGTTTGACATGTACCATATTTCAATTGTTTCTGACAGGAAACTTGATTAAAGTTTGCGGTTGGTCCACCAACATCATGTATATAACCCTTAAAATTATCCATCTCAGTAATCTTCGTTGCTTCCTCTACAAGTGAATCAGCACTACGACTACTAATCATTCGTCCTTGATGTGCTGTTAATGCACAGAAGTTACATGATCCAAAACAACCACGATTACTAATTAAAGAGAATTGGACTTCTTCAATGGCAGGAATCTCTGTATAGGATGGATGAACTAAACGAGTAAATGGTAAACCATAAACCCAATCCATTTCTTCTTGTTTAAGTGCGAAACTTGGTTTGTTTTGAACAACAGCCACGTTTCCAACCATTTCAACGAGTGGTTTTGCGGTAAATGCATCCGTATTACGATATTGTAAAACAAAGCTATCAATAAACTTATCTTTATCTTTCTTTATTTCCGCAAATGTTGGTAGTATAATCGCATCACTTGGCAATTCTTTAGTCTTTGTTTTCCATACAGTTCCACGTACATAAGTAATATCTTCAATCGCTATTCCAGAGCGCATCGCTTCTGCTACTTCTATAATACTGTTCTCAGCCATACCATAAATCAGTAAATCAGCTGTTGAATCCATCAAGATTGAATTCCGAATGGTATCATCCCAATAATCATAGTGCGCTAATCGACGAAGTGATGCTTCAATTCCACCAATTATAATTGGGACATTCGGCATAACTTTACGAATCCATTGACTATAGACAATGGTCGCACGATCAGGTCTTTTACCCATCACACCTTTATCAGTATAATTATCTTTTATTCTTCTCTTCTTATTGACTGAAAAATGATTGACCATTGAATCAATATTCCCAGCTGTCACTAAATAACCTAAATTAGGCTTACCATATTGAATTAAATCATCTGCCTTCTTCCAATCTGGTTGAGGACAGATTGCGACAGTAAAACCATACGCCTCTAATACACGTGCAATTATAGCTGCACCAAATGATGGATGATCGACATACGCATCCCCGCTTACCAAGACGAAATCGACTGTGTCCCAGCCTCTTTCCATCATTTCTTTTTTATTTATAGGATGCATTGTCATCATTAAAAAACCGAATAATCGGTTAATTTAAAACAATCTCGCCCCAAGCTGTGGAGCTAATTGCGGCAGCGTTTGCTTCATCTGTATCAATATGCATAGCAGGTGAGAACTTTTCACTTACACGAATCACAACATCCCCAAATGTTGTTGAACGATCAGGTGTTTCAACTTTTACATTTACAATTTGACCATTTGTAACACCTTGAGCTAATGCAGCTTCTGGCGTTAAATGTATATGACGCTTAGCGACAATTAAACCTTCAGTTAAAGTCACACTTCCAGCTGGCCCAACAAGTTCAATTCCTGTTGTACCATGAATATTCCCAGATTCACGAATCATTGCACTTAAACCTAATGTACGTGCATCGGATAATGAAACTTCTACTTGAGACGCATTACGACAAGGACCTAAAATACTTACGCCTTTGATTGTAGAACGAGGACCTACTAAGTCAACTCTTTCAGCTGCTGCATATTGACCAGGTTGAGATAAATCCTTTTTTGGTGTTAATTCATGACCTGGACCAAATAATATTTCTAAATGTTCTTTTGTTACATGCACATGACGTGCTGATACTTCAACTAATACTTTTTCTTTACTCATCGTATTACTCCTTTTTAACCCTATCATTATAGTCAATTTTTAGTTATAATACAATCTGTGCGCACGTTGTGAGTTTTTTGCTATCAAAGAAAAACGATTTGCGTTACAATATTCACAGGAGGAAAAAAAATATGCCTTTAGTATCAACCAAAGAAATGTTTAAAAAAGCCTACGAAGGCGGATACGCTATTGGTGCTTTCAATGTTAATAACATGGAAATCGTACAAGCGATCGTCGAAGCGGCAAATGAATTGAAGTCACCTGTTATTTTACAAGCTTCAAAAGGAGCTCGTGAATACGCTAACCCTGTCTATCTAAAGAAATTAGTAGAAGCAGCAGTAGAAACAAGTAATATTCCTATTGCGTTACACTTAGATCATGGAGATACATTTGAATTATGTAAATCTTGTATCGATAGTGGATTTACTTCAGTTATGATTGATGGTTCTCATTTATCATTTGAAGAAAATATCGCATTAACAACTAAAGTAGTTGAATATGCTCATGCTCATGGCGTCACTGTTGAAGGTGAACTAGGTCAATTAGCGGGTGTTGAAGATGAAGTTAATGTAGAACACCACAGTTATACAAATCCTGATGATGTTGTTGAATTCGTTACTCGTACAGGTGTTGATTCACTTGCTATCGCAATTGGTACAAGCCATGGCGCATTCAAATTCAAACCTGGTCAAGAACCTCAACTACGTTTTGATATCTTAGATGAAATCACTGAACGTTTACCTAACTTCCCAATCGTTTTACATGGTGCATCAAGCGTTTCTCAAGAATACGTTAAGATTATCCAAGAAAACGGTGGTAGCTTACAAGATGCAATCGGTATTCCAGAAGAAATGTTACGTCAAGCTGCACGTTCTGCAGTATGTAAGATTAACATCGACTCTGACTTACGTTTAGCATTTACAGCTGGTATTCGTAAAGTATTTAATGACAAACCAGATGTATTCGATCCACGTTCATACTTAAAACCTGCTCGTGCAAATATTAAGAGTTTAGTTGCACACAAGATTAAGAATGTATTAGGTTCTGAAGGAAAAGCTGAGTAATTAATCAAACTGTTAACTGTGTTAACAGTTTTTTTATCTTATTTTGAAATTAATCACTTTATGTCCTATACTAAAAATAGAGGGACAAATATGCAAAAACAGTTCATATTTTTTATTCTTTTATCCATTTTAGTCGCAATATTCGCGATTACGAA
>JAJZTY010000001.1 GCA_021847325.1 Bacillota bacterium | reverse complement strand
AATTCTCAAGCTTTGAGATTTTTGATCCACCTTGAGAAAATGACATTCGATATAAATTACCATTAAAGGCCACTGTAACTTCTAACCATTCACTTAACGCATTAACTACAGAAGCACCAACTCCATGAAGCCCTCCAGCCCTTTTATATCCACCTTCAGACGAAAACTTACCTCCAGCATGCAAAACAGTAAAAATAACTTGTAACGTTGAAACACCTGAAGAATGCATACCAACAGGCATACCTCTTCCTTCATCTTCGATTTTTATACTATTATCTTTTCCTAAAGTAATTGTAATATTCTTACCAAATCCATTCATAGCTTCATCAATGGAATTGTCTAAAATTTCCCAAACGAGATGATGTAAACCACGACTATCGGTTGAACCTATATACATCCCAGGACGCTTGCGAACAGCATCCAAACCCTCAAGAATTTGAATACTTTGTTCATCGTATTGTCTTGCTGTCATATTATAACTCCTATCTACCTTTATCATTATACAATAACTAAAAACGCATTGTAATGTACAGCGTTAAATGATTTGATATAATATGTCAGTAAAGAGAGGTAAATCATGATTGATCTAAATTTAGTTTTAGCAATTATATTCGGTTATTTATTTGGATCCATTCCTTTTGCACTAATCATCGGTAAAGTGTTTTATAACACAGATATTCGTACAAAAGGTAGTGGAAATCTCGGGGGAACAAACGCAGGTAGAGTCTTAGGAAAAGCAGCAGGCATATCTGTTACTGTATTTGATACTTTAAAGGCAACTATCGTTATATTGCTTGTATTTCAATTCGCTCCTCAATATGCAGCGATTGCAGGTGTATTTGCCGCAATAGGACATAGCTATCCGATATTCGCACAATTTAAAGGTGGAAAAGCAGTTTCATCTGCTGCAGGATATCTTTTAGGTGTTGCCATAATTATGTCAAAGGTAGTTGAATTATTTATTATTCCAGCATCTCTATTTTTCTTATTATTGAAGCTAACCAAGTATGCGTCCCTTTCTTCTATGGTCGCTGCAACTGTATCCATATTCATCGCTTATTTTGTTACACAAGATTTCTTCTTAACTTTTAATTTTATCTTAATTGACATTTTAATTATTTATCGTCATAGAGAAAATATAAAACGATTATTAAACGGAACAGAACGAAAAGTTACTTGGATATAAAAAAAGGACATATGTCCTTTTTTATTTGTACTGCTCCATAGATTTCATGATTTGTTTGATTTGAGCTTCAGAAGGTTTACGACCCATCTGCATATACATAGCACGAATCATTTTTTCATTGATAGGTGGGTTTTCCTTTAAATCCTTTAAGAATTTTCTACGAGTGAAGTAGAACCCTAAACCACCACCGATTAAAATACCAAATATTAAACTTAAAATTGACGATAGAAATTCCATAACCGAACCTTCCTTACTGCTATAGTGTACCTTGTTTTATCACAATATTCAATAACAAAAAAGAAGAGTATCTCAACTCTTCCCCATCATCTAAGCAATTTACCTGGCGAGTAAATTGATTATTTTCCGCTCCTTTCATAAAAAATATAAATAATTTCGTACAAAATTCATACTATTGTGGACATTTATTTTAAAAGCCCGTTTTTTGCTTATTTTTAATGAAATGTGCAGTTATTCTAAAAGAAATTCAAGTACTTTTAACATCTGATCTTTAGATTTAATTTTTGGATATATTCGTTGTAAAACAATTTTATTAATAATCCTTGGATTTGGTTCATCCTTTATTAAGAATAACAAATCATGGATATTTAATACCTCTTCCATTTCATGCTTATTTAATAAACTAAATAATTCTGCTTCAAACTGTAATAATGTTGTGAAATCTCTATTCGAAATTTTATGAATAAGACATAGATAGTGTAAATTATTGTACTTCTTTACATTTATATGCTTTTCAAAAATCATTTTAAAAGGAGTTGAACATCGATATAAAAAGCTCTCATTTAATATCAAATGTTTATTACGATAATACGATCGAATAAAATGTGATTCTGGCTTTCCAAATAAATCATCAAAAATAGTTAATAAATCATTATCAGGATACTCATCCTTTATTAGTAATTTTATTTCATTGTGATAAGACCAAAGATCTGGATTAAAAAACACAGAGAAACAAAAATAAAAAATAAGAATCTCTCTTAATGATTCATGATATACCTTAAATTTCTTAACTAAAAGTCTAAATTCAGATAGATTTAATACTCTATAATCTTCAAACCACATAATTAACATAGTTAAAAGTTCATAATCCAGCTCCCATAATAAATTATCAGAAACTTTTTGATTTGTATCTGAGCATAGTGATAATAAATATGAAACGTCTATATTACAGTTTTTAAACACATATACATGAAAAGCATTTATAGTACTTTCAATTAAGTGTGTCTCAAAATCATTTATTCTGAACTTTTTATCAAAACGTTTAAGAAAGAAATTGATAAGTGTCTTCTCATATACTATTTTCCCATTCTCAATACGTGATAAAGTAGATCTTGAACAAATCGCTTCATTTGCCACAAAATCATAGAATGTTTCACCTTCATCTAGTAAGATAAATTTTTCTTGTCTTAATTTGGGATCATTTGTTATATCTAACAATCTCTTTCTTTCGAATTTTATCCAATATCCTAATCTTGAATGCATACTATAAATTAAACTTTTATTCATTTTCCACCCATTAATTGTTACAAAAACCAAATTAAAACCCGAGTTAACGGGTTTAATAAATGTCCCAAAAGGTGATATATTCCCTGAGAATCAGGTGGGTAACATGTGTATATTCTTAGGATTCCTAGCAATGCTTGGCTTTCACACAAATATACAACTTCCGTTTCCCTTATATCGAAGTGTCGGAAATAACGTTGTCCTTTTGGGTAACTAAATTATATCATATTTTATTTATTATCAATCAAAATATGCAATTCATTTAATTGTTTTTCATCAACTGCACTAGGTGCATTTGTTAATGGACAACGAGCAGATGCATTTTTAGGGAAAGCGATGACATCTCTTAAAGAATCTGACTCAGTTAGAACCATCGCAAAACGGTCTAAACCAAAGGCAATTCCACCATGTGGAGGTGTACCATATTTAAACGCATCAACGAAGAAACCAAATCGTTCATTGATTTGTTCATCTGTAAATCCAATCATTTCAAACATCGCTTTTTGCATATCTTGATCATAAATTCTTAGTGATCCGCCTGCAATTTCATATCCATTTAAAACTAAGTCATATGCATGTGCCATAATTTCAGCAGGATTCTCTTTTAAATATTGAATATCAGTCGTCTTTGGACGTGTAAATGGATGATGTTTCGCAACATATTTTTGACTATCTTCGTCATATTCAAACATTGGGAAATCCACTACCCATAAATAAGAAAAGTCTGATTTACTTGTAAGATTTAATTTATCACGTAATGCCAAACGAACTGAGCCTAGCGCATTAGCTGCTTTCTCCCATTTATCAGCAGTAATCAATACTAAATCATTTTCTTTCAAATTTAATGTACGAATTAATGATGATACTTCAGATTCTACAAAGAATTTTGATGCTGGTCCTTCAATGATTCCGTTCACATATTTCAATACAACTAAACCCTTAGCTCCATTCTTCTTTGCTACTTCAGTTAAAGCATCTGTTTCTTTACGTGTAAAATGTGCACCATTCTCAAGTACAATTGCCTTAATTGATCCATCTTTATGCTCTAGTGCAGACTTAAACACTTGGAACTCAGAGTTTTTGAAAACATCTTTTAGTTCATTCAGCTTCAAATCAAAACGATTATCTGGTTTATCACTACCATAGAAATTCATCGCATCTGCATAGCTTAATTTCAAGAAAGGTGTTTTTACATCAATATCTAAGACTTTCTTCATGACATCTTTTGTCATTGATTCAATAATCTCGTGAAACTCATTCTCATCCAAGAACGATGTCTCAATATCAATTTGGGTAAAATCCAATTGTCGATCAGCTCTTAAATCTTCATCTCTAAAACAACGAGCAACTTGATAGTAACGTTCTAATCCTGCAACCATAAGTAATTGTTTAAAAATTTGAGGTGATTGTGCTAAAGCATAAAACTCTCCTTCATGCACACGTGAAGGCACTAAATACTCACGTGACCCTTCAGGAGTAGACTTTGTTAACATTGGTGTTTCAACATCAATAAACCCATTTTCATCTAAAAAGTTACGCATTGTACGAACAATCTTCGCACGTTGAATCAATTTCTTTTGCATAACAGGGCGACGTAAATCTAAATAACGATATTTTAATCGTGTATCTTCAAGTGCATCTGTTTCATCTTGAATAATCATAGGTGTTAACTCTGCTTGATTGATGACAGTGAATGAACTAACCTTAATTTCAATTTCACCCGTACTAATCTTTGGATTTGCGTCTTTTCTTAAAATGACTTCACCTTTTATTTCAAGAATATATTCATTTCGAACATCCTTAATACTTTCACTTAAAGACTCATCAAAAACGCATTGAGTAATTCCTTCTCGATCTCTTAAATCAATAAAAACAATAGATCCAAAATTACGACGTTTACTAACCCACCCAACAAGTGTTACATTTTGTCCTAAATTCTTCGGTGATAATTCACCACAATGATGTGTTCTATTCATGTTCTCCTCCATGTTGATGATCATGATCACATACATGATCTTCATTTAACCAATGATCTAACTGATGTAAAATCTCATTCTCAGAAACTGTTACCTGTTCCTGTGTTTCAATTCGTTTCAAGACAACTTGACCTTTACTCATTTCATCTTTTCCTAGTAAAATAACAATCTTTGCATTCTTTCTCTCAACACTCTTAAATTGAGATTTAAACGATTTACGATAATAGTCATATTCTGCTTTGTATCCATTTAATCTCAAGAAATTACTTAAATGATAAGCATAATCCAATGCTTCATCATCCAATGTTACACAGAACACATCTAACTCTTTTTCATCCGCTAAATCTATTCCCTCCGCATTTAATGCGACAAGTAATCTTTCAATTCCCATCCCAAAACCAATTCCACTTAATTCAGGGCCTCCAAAGTCAGATACAAGTGAATCATATCGACCACCTCCAAAAACGGTTGCTTGAGAGCCCATATCTTTATTTACACTTACTACCTCAAAAACAGTATGTGTATAATAATCTAATCCTCTAACTAAACGATCAGAAACTTCAACCTCTACTCCACTATCTTTTAAGATACGAATTAAATCTTCAAAGTAATTTTTTGATTCTTCATTTAAATAATCTCTTAATTTTGGCGCATTGAGTATTGAAGAATGATTTGCGTCGACCTTACAATCTAATATACGTAATGGATTCTGTTCATATCGTCTTTGACAATCTGAACACAATGTATGTAAATCAGGTTTAAAATGTTCTTTAAGTGCAGTTTTATAAGATGTTCTACTTTCATTATCGCCTAATGTATTAACCAATACTTTCAACTCATTTAAACCTAAAGTTCTAACAAATGTTAAACCTAAACCAATTACTTCCGCATCAATATAAGGTGTTTTATCACCTAATACTTCAACTCCAAATTGATGATGAATACGCATACGTCCTTTCTGTGGACGCTCATATCTAAAACATGGACTTACGTAATAATACTTAAAAGGCATATCAGGTTGTGTATACATCTTATTTTCAACAAATGATCGTATTAAACCAGCTGTCCCTTCTGGTTTTAAACTTAGGGAACGATCCCCTCTATCCATAAAGGTATACATCTCTTTGTTTATCACATCACTTGAGTCATTGCCTCTTGCAAATACTTCTGTGTGTTCAAACTCTGGTGTACGAATCTCATCAAAACCATAGACATTCATCATTTCTTTTATCAAAGCTTCTATCTTATGCCATTGTCTAACTTCTTTACCAAAAACATCTTGTGTTCCTCTTGGAACTTGAAACTTACTCATACGTTTTCCTCCTTTAAATAAAAAAAGCCTCCTATATAAGGACGCTTTCACGTGGTACCACCTTAATTTGTATCGAAATACACACTCAACTGGATAACGGCAGCCCGTCTAACTCTACTCAATTCAAGTTAGCTTCTCCTAGGTGTCAATTTATACTTTCATATGGAACTTTCACCAAATCGTTCCTCTCTATAAAATGAAGCGTATAAAACTTCCTATTCAATGAATTTATTCAATTTTATCACAAATAATTTATCTGAACAACTATGATTGAGCACGATGAACTTCGAAAACATTATCAATCTTTTTAAGATTTGCGATTACAGTTTGTAGATGTTCAGAATCAGTCACAACAACATTCAAATAAGTTGATGCGGTAATCTTATCTTCATTAACAGTAGAATTAACCGCTACAAGACCTGCTTTACACTGATTGATAATCGTCACAATATCAGAAATTAAGAACGAACGATCCTGAGCTAAAATATAAAGTTTAACTTCATACTTACCTTCTTTTCTTTCTTCATCCCATTCCACATTGATTAAACGTTTAGTTTCATTCTTAATATTTACACAATCTGTTCGATGTACTTTAACACCTTGACCCTTGGTAATAAATCCAACTATGGAATCCCCTGGAACAGGTGTGCAACAACCCGCTAAGCTAATCATCATCGAATCAACACCAGAAACCCGAATTCCAGATTTTGAGAATGTTTTCTTAGATTGATTACTCTTAAACATTCTTTCCAAACTAAAACTATCTAAAATACCTTTCTTTTGTTGAATGTTTAACTTTTCAAAAATTGCAGGCATCGCAAGCGATTTAACCGCAATCGCATAATAGAAATCATTGATATTATTAATCGCAAAATGTTGGAAAACACTTTCTAGTCGTTTACTTCCAATTAATTCTTTATCATCAATCTCACGACGCTTACACTCTTCTCTAAATAAGTGTTCACCTTTTTCGATGGTGTCAGAACGATCATCCATTTCCTTCTTTTGTAGGAAATTTCGAATCTTACTCTTCGCATGAGCTGTTTTAACGATTTTCAACCAATCTTCTGAAGGACCATTGGATTGCTTAGAAGTACGAATTGAAACGACATCCCCTGTTTTTAATGGTGTATTTAAAGGAACAAGTACATTATTTACAATTGCCCCAACCGTTGAATGACCAATTTCAGTATGAATTCGATATGCAAAATCTAAAGGAGTTGCCCCATTCGGTAAATCAATTACTCGTCCTTTTGGTGACATGACATAAACATTCGCTTCAAAAACATCATGCGTAAGTATATCCATATACTCATCCGCATCTTTACTTTCCTGCGTTAAAGCTCCAAAATCCTTGAACCAAGATAATCTTTCTTCAATTTCTTTTTGAGCTCTTTCTTGGTTATACTTATTACCTTCTTTATAACGCCAATGAGCCGCAACCCCTTTTTCAGCAATTGCGTCCATTTCTTCTGTACGAATTTGAACCTCATAAATACTACCTTCTTCACCAACAATCGTTGTATGTAAAGACTGGTACATATTCATCTTTGGCATTGCGATATAATCTTTTAAGCGTCCAGGAATTGGTCTATATTTTGCATGTATGTAACCTAACACTTCATAACAACTCACATCATCCGATGTGACAATTCGAATCGCATGTAAATCCAAGATCTCATCGAATCGTTTATTCTTAGTTGTCATTTTTTTATAAATACTATATAAGTGTTTAGAACGACCGAAAATTCTAAATTTCAAACCATTTTTGGTAAGTAACTCTGTAATATCTTTAATCATCGTTAACACTTGACGATCACGTTCAGCTTTTCGTATTTCTACAAGATGTGCAATTTCATAATACTTATCTGGATAGAGATAGTAAAAACTTAAGTCCTCTAACTCATTCTTAATTTCACTAATCCCTAATCGATGTGCAATAGGCGCATAGACATCTAAGGTTTCAGCCGCAATCTTCTTTTGTTTAATCTCTGACATAAACTGAAGAGTACGCATATTATGTAAACGATCTACGAGTTTAATCAAAATAACACGAATATCTTTTGCCATCGCAATAAAAATCTTACGATGATTAACTGCCATATATTCTTTTTCATCTTTGAATTCGATATTACCAATTTTAGTAACACTTTCTACTAAAGTTGTTATTTCTTCATCAAACTCTTTTACCATTTCTTCTCGAGAAACGCCACAATCTTCAATAACATCATGTAAAAGGCCTGCCGCAATAGCTTTAGGACCTAATTTCAAGTCCGCAAGGATATACGCGACATTCAATAAATGTACAATATAAGGCTCACCACTTTTACGAAACTGATCTTTATGTTTTTCATTCGCATATTTAAAAGCCTTAGATATTAAATCTAAGGAATCTTGATCTGGATAATAGGTTTTAACTAAATCCAATATGGCTTGAATCGTAATTTCTTGTTTTTTGCCTTGCATAGTTCTTTCTTTTAAAAATCGAAGACATGTCTTCGATTAGTCATAATTAACAAGTGTAAATACAGGATAATTCTTTAATACATTGCGTCCTTTTAATGCATTTAACTCAATAAGGAAAGCACATCCTACAACTTCACCACCAAGTTGTTCAACTAACTTAATTGTTGCCTCAACAGTACCACCTGTAGCTAATAAGTCATCTACAATTAATACTCTTTGACCCTTTTTAATACTATCTTTATGAACATGTAATTCGTTTTTACCATATTCTAAAGCGTAGCTAAAACTAACTGTTTCTCTAGGTAGTTTACCTGGTTTACGTACAGGAACAAACCCTATATTCAATTCAAACGCTACTGGACAACCAAAAATAAACCCTCTAGATTCAGGTCCAACAACGATTTCTGCATTTACTTCTCTTGCAAATTGAACAATTTCTTGTGTTGCTTGATGAAATGCTTCACCATCTCCCATAAGTGGAGTGATGTCTCTAAACAAAATCCCTTCAATTGGAAAATCTTGTATATCCGCAATATATTTTTTATAATCCATGGCTATCTCCTATAACAGGTTTATTATAACAAAACCATTCTAAAATACAAGAAAGACTACAATGTTTGGATTATTACTCAAAGCTCTCGATCATGATTTTAAGCTTCCTTTGACCTCTAAATTCATCTAAAGTGACTCGTCCTATAAAACTTGAAAAATTAGAAAGAATTAAGCGTTCATCTAAAATTGATTGAAAATATACTGCACTTATATTCATGTTATATATACTTAAATCAAAACTAATTCCACCACGAATAATTCGACTGCTTTTAATTTCAAATTCATTAAATCTAAATGAAGGAATTTGGAACCCTTGACCAAATGGTCCATAATTTAAAAGTTCATTAAATACATCTAAATCTAACCATTCATGTTTCATATCCAAAAATTGATAATCAACACTATGTTGAATTAAAGCCTCTTTATTCTCATTAACCAACTGTATAAAGGCATTCACATTACTTATATCTAATTCTAATCCAGCCGCTTGAGTATGCCCTCCAAATCGATTTAAAAGATGATTTGCCGGACTAACAAGATCTCTCAAATCAATCGAACCAAATGATCGACCACTTCCCTTTAAGCGATTACCTTCTTTGTTTAAAACAAATACTGGTTTCTTTAGCTCAGACGCTAATCGACCTGCTGTTATACCAACAATTCCTTCATGAAATGATTCATCATATAAAACAATAACATTTTCATTACTTAACATTTCCAACGCCTTAACATACATTCTTTGATTGATTTCTTTTCGCATTTCATTAACACGAATGATTTCTTTTGAAAACGCATCAATAGAACCAATATTATCTAAACAGAGATATTTAACTACTTGATTTACATCAATCACATCAGCTAACCGACCAATCGCATTAAGTTTGGGTACTAACTGAAATGCAATATCAGTTTCACTAATTGATTTTGAAGAATTAAGTAGATTCATGAATACTTGTGCTTGATGATTATTAATCTCTGAAACACTACGAGTAACCAAACTTCGATTAAATCCCCATAATGGCATCAAATCCGCAATCGTCGCAATACCAGCTAAACTCACATTAAACGGATCATAACCAATAAGTCTTTCAGCTAAATTAACCGCTAGACCACTCCCACACATATCATGATAATCTTCATCTAATAAATTGGGATGGACAAGACAATCACATAAGACTTCACCTTCATAACTATGATGATCCAAAATAATACACTTTTTTCCAGCCTCTTTAATTTTAACAAGTGAAGAATCAGCACTGACACCATTATCCACAAGAATGAATAGCTCATACCCTTTGTTTAAGGCTAATTCAACAGTATTATCATTTAATCCATACCCTTCTTTAAATCGATTGGGAATATAGTAACCTACATCTGCATTTAATTTTTTTAGTGTTCTGTAAAGGATTGTTGTTGAACAAATACCATCCGCATCATAGTCTCCACAGATAATAATTTTATTATTCTTCTTAATATGACTTAAAACAATTTCTTCAGCTTGATCAAACAAAGTATGTGAAGAAATCTTATATTCCTTAGGATTATACAATTGATCAATTTGATTTGAATCTAAATGATTAAATTCTATAACTGCATTTACAAGTGAGTTCATTTTTAACATAAAATAAGTTTAGCATAAAAAAAGAGTGGAAATATCCACTCTAATCATTAATACCCAATATAACCATTTCTTCCGGTTCATTACTCTTTTTCTTAGGCTTAACTTTTACAACTCTAGGCTTACGATTGATACGCACCCAATACCAGAATTGTGCCGCAATGAAGATTGAAGAATATGCCCCTGCAATTAAACCAACTAACATTGCAAAGTTAAAGTTAAAGATTGCTTGAGAACCTAAACCAATTAAGAAAGCAATAGGAATTAAAGTCGTAATCGTGTTATATAAAGAACGTTGTACAGTTGCCTGTAAAGATTCATTTACAATCTTACGATATGCATCTTTTGAAATATGATTTGAACCAAATGCATTAACATTCTCACGGATACGGTCAAATATAACGATCGAGTCATCTACAGAGTAACCAATAATTGCTAATATAACCGCAATTAATTCGATATTAAACTCTAAACGAAGAATCGCAAACACCGCAAACACCATAAATACATCATGTATGAGTGCAAGGATTGTCGCAAACGCATAGTCAAACTCAAATCGAATAGTAATAAACAACATTATGAATACCCAAGCTAATAGAGATAGAATCAATGCATTACGAACTAACTCATTTCCAACAACTGGAGTTACAACACTATCATTCATTTCTAAACCGTATTTAGTTAAAATTGTCTGACCAATTGTATCAATCTCTGTACGATCTAAGATTTCACCCGTAGTTACATACGCAACTTTATCTCCAGATAATTGAACTTTAAACTGTGATAAACCTAGTTCATTTAAATCATTAATTAATGTTTGTTCATCAATTGGAACCATAGAATTTATGGTTAATTTAGAACCAGAAGTAAAGTCAATACCTAAGTTTAAGAAACCATTTCCTTGCGCAAAATTAACAACACCGAATATAAATCCTGCTAATAAGATTGCAATACTACCGAAGACAAAACTTCTAGAAATCTTAACAAAATCGATTTTGTTAAATAATCCAAAATATTTCTTTTCTTCACCCTTATTTACATCTGGAACATGTTCATTCTTAACACCGAAATAAGGTTTTTTATCATCAAATTTACCTGACTTAACTAATAAACCAAGTAAGAATTTTACAAAGAATACGTTAATCATTAATGTAGAGAAAATTGTAACCATTAACATGGTCGCAAATCCCTTTACAGCACCTGTACCATACATATACATTAAGAATGCCGCTATGAAAGTTGTAAACTGTGAATCGAAGATAGTACGCCAAGCTAAATGATGACCTTCTTCATAAGCCGTTTTTAAAGTACGACCTAATAGTAACTCATCTTTTATTCTTTCAAACGTAATAACATTCGCATCGACAGTCATACCAACCCCAAGCACTAATGCCGCAATACCTGGAAGTGTAAATACGCCACCCATTGAGTTATAGATTAACATAGTCACAAACACATATAGAACAAGCATTAAAGCTGAAACAATACCAGGTAATCGATATACAAAAATCATGAATATCGCTACACCTAAAACACCTAATAAACCTGCAAACACAGTAACAGAGAATGCATTGAGTCCAAACTCAGCACTTACTACGTTTGAGTAAATTTCTGTCATTTTAACAGGTAATGAACCTGAATTAATAAGGTTTGCTAATTGACGAGCTTCTTCATCTGTAAATGAACCTTTTATAATCGCATCACCGTTAATCCCTTGATTAACACTTGCTGCAGAAATATATTTTGGACTTTCTTTACCTACTTCAGCTTTATATGAATCAACACCCTCTTCAAAATCTAGCCAAGTCACAATAATATTATTGCCACTTACCATCTCTGAAACTTTTTTAGTTAATTCATAGAATTTATCTGTATCATTAATTTTTAAACTAACAACAACAAATCCATTCTCATAAGCTAAAGACGCTCCACCTTCAGTTAAAATATCCGCATCCGCTAAAAGGTTATCATTAACATCTCTAAACGTTAAATTAGCTGTAGTAGAAATAATTTCACGAGCTTCCGCTTGATCTTTAACACCTGCTAATTGGATACGAATACGATTATCACCTTCAATTGAAATCTCAGGCTCATTAACACCTAATACGTCAATACGTTTACTAATACTTTGAGTAATCGCACCCATTTCAGGTAATTCAGCCCCATCTTTCAATGGACTAACTTCATATACAATTTCAAAACCACCTTGTAAATCAAGACCCAGTGTCATTCCATTCTGAATATTTGGATAAAACCCAATAACAGTAGCCAATAATACTAATACTGTTAATCCAAATATGATTAATCGACTATTCTTTTTCATTCATTCCCTCCAACCATATAAGCAAAATCTGCCAATGATTTTTTCCGACCGTCTATTACGGCTTTCTTCGCTAAATAAGCTACAATCTCATCTTCTCTAATCGACATAATATCATCTATAATATCATGTAATTTCGCAGGCATCCCTGCTTTCCACTTCATCGCCATTAATGCTTGTTTTAATTGCTCATAACTAAGATTTGGTAAACTATTCTTCTGAATCATACCAAGTTTTAACGATATTGTTAATTCTATTTCATCAGTCATTAAAAAAAAGTCGTTCATATGTTCACCTTACTGCTGTATTATTATAAAACATTATATGAATGAATTAAAGTTAATCTTTCAATGAGTTGACATACTCTTTAAATAATCGACCTCTTTGTTCATAATTATCAAATTGATCATAGCTAGCACAAGCTGGTGAAAGAACTATTTTGTCACCCTTTTCAGATAGTTTTCTTGCTAAATCAATAGCCTCAAACATATTCTCAACCAATATACTTTCTGGATATAACTCCTTGAATTGATTCTTAGTCGCTCCAAACGCAATTAAGATCTTAACTTTTGATAAACTGTTTCTTAAGCTTTCAAAACCCGTTTTCTTATCATAACCACCTGCTAATAAAATAACCTTTTGTTCAAACGCATCTAATGCGACGACTGTTGATTCAGCTGTCGTTGCCTTCGAATCATTATAGAAATCAACACCAGAAATTGTTTTTACATACTCAAGGCGATGTTCTACACCAGCAAATGATTCAATCGTACTTTTAATTTTATCAATACTTACTCCCATTAGATACGCCATAGTAGACGCAACCATCGCATTTGTCACATTGTGCATACCTGGTATCTTTAACTGAGAGTAATCAAATAATTCAATATCTTGGAAATATACTTTTGTATCTTTAATATACGTATCTGCTTTTTTAGTTAACGAAAAAGTATAACATTTAGCTTTTACATTATTTGTTAATTGAACAATATTATCATCATCTATATTCTTCAAGAAAATATCATTCTCATCTTGATTCATAAATATTTGGCATTTAGCACTATAGTATTCTTCCACATCTTTAAAGACATCTAAATGATCTGGCGCAAGATTTAGTATAGTACTAATTTTAGGTTTGAATGTTTCACACCCTAATAATTGAAAAGCCGCAATTTCTAGAGCACAATCAATATTTACATTCCCTTTTTGATAAACAACTTCACTCATAGCTAAACCGATATTACCACATGCAGTATTATTACTGTTATTTTGTTTAAGCAATGCTTCTAACATTGAAGTTGTCGTAGTCTTTCCATTCGTACCTGTAATAGCACCAATTTGATAATTTGGTGCATATCTTAGCGCAATCTCAATTTCGTTATAGATAAAATACCCTTTATTAACGAATCCTTGTACAAACTCATTGGTATGAGGAATCCCAGGATTCTTAATAATCAAATCAAATGAAACATCCCATAAATACTTTGGATGTTCTCCTTCAATAATCTCAATCTTTTCTAACGAATCAAACTGATTTCGATCAATTGATTTTGTATCTAACAATACACAATTAAATCCCTCTTTTACTAATAGTTTAGTAATTGCTATTCCACTTCGAGCTGCCCCAATAATTAATGCTTTCATAAATTCACTCCTAACCATAAGCCAATTAACATAGCAACAAACCCAAGAAACCAAAAGAAATAAACAACATTCGTTTCTTTCCAACCGGATAATGTATAACTATAATGAATTGGAGTATACTTGAAAACACGCTTCTTGAATAATTTAACAGATCCAATTTGAATCATAACGCATAAAGTTTCATAAATAAAAACAGCCATAATAAATACAAAACTAAATTCTTGTTTTAAAACCAATGCAATAGCGGCTAAAACAGCACCTAGGGCTAAAGCTCCTGTATCACCCATAATTATTTTTGCAGGATGCTTATTAAACCAAAGATACGCAATCAAAGAAGCCATTAAAGCACAAATAAAAGCAAACACATATATTTCGTTTTGAATATAACTAAATACCGCAAAAGGAATCAACGCAATTAAACTCGTACCTCCTGCTAAACCATCCATTCCATCCGTTAAATTCACCGCATTACTTGAGCCTGTAAAAATAAATAAAACAAATAAGGCATATATTAAACCAAGATCAATCGAATAATCTGTAAAAGGTAAATCAATAGAAGTGGATAACCCTTGTCTAAAAACAAAATAGAAAATAATCGCAAGCACCAGTTGCATCATGAATTTTACTCTAGCGCTTAACCCTTTATTATTTCTCTCTAAAATAATTTTATAATCATCAATAAAACCAATTAAACCATAAGCTAAGTAGACTAATAAAACTAACATTATTCGTGTGTCATAGAGACTATCTGGAATAAGAACAACTAAGCTAATCACTGGAATTAGCACAAATAAAACACCGCCTAAACTCGGTGTTTTTGCCTTTGCTTTAAAACTATCTAATGAAAATTCACTCACAATTTGTTGGTGCTGTTTTTTGTTTAAAAAATTGATAAAAAGTGGATATAAGATAAAACTAAGACCAAAACTTAATCCACTAACAAATATCGCTTGCATAAAGTTCCCTCTTAACGAAAAACATTATAACATACTATTCAAATTGCACTTCAATGACCTCATTAAGATTAATAATTTCGCCAACATTCAAACTACTAGATACAACAACCCCTTCGCCAACTAAATTATATTTTGCTCCAATGAGCTCAAAAAATGACAAAACATCTTTTTTATTCATTCCTATTATATCAATCATCTGTATATTACTCATATTTGTTAACAAGTAAATAGGTTGATTACTGAGAACTCTGATATCAGCTTTTGGATATTGGTTAATGACAGTTCGACCATTTCCAAGAACATTAATCTTATAAGATTTATTCTCTAAATCCTTTAATGCATATTCAATCGAGTGATTGGTATAATTCTTTAATTGAAAATCATTTATTTCATTTATTGTTACTAAATTTCCATCCGTTATTTTCTCATTACGATAATTATTAACAAGCGCAACTGTACGAATCAATTGCTTGATTGGTGTTGTTTCTACATGCGCACTATTATTAACTGGCGCATTAAACGCATAATATATCATAATCTCTGGATTATCTGCTGGTAACCCAATTACGACTGAATATATATATTGATCTTTTGAATACTCATTATTCACAATTAATTGTGCAGTACCTGTTTTTGCTAGAATCTCTACTTCTTCAACCTTATAAAAGCGACCTGTTCCTGTTTCATAATTAACCACTAAGTTCATTAAGTCCTGAACTTGTTTTGCAGTTTCTGGTTTAATTGCTTGTCCTATTTCTTCTGTTTCATAACTCTTTATCACTTCGTTTGTTTTAGAATTTATAACTTTTTCAACTAAATAAGGTTTAATCATTTTACCTTCATTAAAAATAGCCGTATAAGCCTGTAATAATTGTGCCATATTAATTGAAATACCTTGACCATATCCAACTGTAAGTTTATCTAAAGGCCAGGTATAGTTAATAGAACCTATTGTTTCACTCATATTTTCAATATTAACTTTATTTTTAAATCCAAATCGAACTAAGTATTCCATGAATATTTCATCATCAAGATACTTCGTTAAAAGACTTGCAATCCCAACATTTGATGAATAAGCAAATCCAATATCATATGTTATATTCCCCCAAGAACGACTATTCGCATTACGAATAGAACCAATGCTATTCGAACTACTTGATAAACGAATCGCATCTCCATTCTTGTCCAATCCAACAATAAAAGTATTACTATTAAATGTATCATTACCATTATAATTTCCTGAATCAATCGCAGCCGCATAGGTAAAAGCTTTTAGTGTCGATCCAGGTTCATAGATTTTTTGAGTAAGATAACTCTGATACTCTGTAATATCTTTTTTATTAGGATCAAAACTAGGATATTGACCAACAGCCAATATCTTCCCAGTTTTAACTTCCATAACAGTACCCCAGACTTCATAAGCTTTAAATAAATCTTTCGTCATTAAGAAAGATGATTCAAGTTGTTCTTGTAAAGCTCGATCAATTGTTAAAACCACATTATAACCATCTTGTGGATTATTAACTTCTTCAGGATAACCCGGTAATGAATAACCATAACGATCCACAACCGCTACTTTATTACCATCCTTACCTGCTAAATACGTATTATAACTAGCTTCGACTCCCATCATCCCTACAGTTTTATTGTTTTCTTGATTCACAAATCCAATAAGATATGACGCAAAATGATTTAGAGGATAATATCGACTTAAAGTCTTTAAAAAACCAATACCAGGTAAATCTAAAGATTCTATTTCTTCTTTTTGAACCAAAGATAAAGACTTACCATATATTCCAAACTCAGTTTGATAAGAAGCACTTAATAATCGTTCTTTTATATAATCTTTTGGAGCATCAAGATAAACCGATAATGTTTCAGCAGTAGAATCAATATCAACAACATAAGCAGGTTTATTTTTATAAGAAGGTCGAGAAGAATCTACAATCGCATAAATTGTATAAGTTTCATTATCTTGAGCTATTATTTCACCATTACGATCTAAAATAAGCCCTCTTTTGGCTTGAAGCGTTTGATTTACTGTATTTACATTAGCACTATATGCTTTTAAATCAGTTTGACTATTGAAATGATAGCCAATAATACTTACAAAAAAAACATTTATTGCGACAAAAAACAATACTAAAGAAATAACGAATAATGTAAAAAGAAGCATATTACGACTTCTTTTCATATTATTCTCCTTTATTAATCATCACAATATTTTCTTGATTTACACTTAATCCAGCATCAAGCGCAATTGCCATGACTCTCTCTTTACTACTTAAAGATTGGATTTCTACACTTAATACTTCATTTGATTGTTCCAATAAAACAATCTCATTACGTACACTTTGGATTTGAACAGTAAGCTGAACATTATAAGCTCTTAAGAAAATAGATGACGCTATATACGCAAACAACGCAAGAGTAAACGCAAGGCCAAATACACCTTGTAATTTGAGTCGTTTATGTTTAATACGCGTTATTTTCTTAGCCATGTTTATCTCTTTCTTATTGCCCTCAATTTGGCGGAATGTGCTCTAGGATTGGATTCTAACTCCTCTTCTTTTGATGTAATCACTTTTCTATTAACAAGTTCAAACTCAGTTGTAGGTAAAACTTGTAGAGGAATTTTAGATGGAACATCAATTGTTGTCAGTTTATTAAAGAATTGTTTTACGATACGATCTTCTAATGAATGGAATGTAAGTATAACTAACCTTCCATCTGGATTTAATCGATTTACAGCTTGATCTAAAACCGATTTAAGAACTTCCAACTCCTGATTTACTTCTATACGAATGGCCTGGAATACTTGTTTAGCAGGATGCCCTTTTTGTTTTAAAACTTTACTTGGGTAAGCACTTCGTATGATATCCACTAATTCAAAACTTGTTTCAATAGGTTTAATCTCACGTTGTTTCTCTATTTTACGTGCAATCTGTTTAGCAAATTTCTCTTCTCCATAAACTTGGAAAATATACATTAACTTTTCAAATGGATATTGATTTACTACTTGATACGCATCTAAACTTTGATTTAAATTCATTCGCATATCTAAACGTGTATCAAATCGATAACTAAATCCTCGACTTGGATCATCAAATTGTGGAGATGATACGCCTAAATCAAGTAGTATTCCATCGATTCCTTTAATATTGTATTCATCCAACTTTTCATTTAAATGTTCGAAGTTCGATTGAATAATTGTCATTTTATTTGGATACTCTAAACTTAACTTTTGAGCTGTTTCAATCGCTCTTTCATCTTGATCAAATACAACTAGATGACCTGTTGTAAGTTGGTTTAAGATTGCTCTACTGTGTCCACCTCGACCAAATGTACCATCAACATAAATTCCATCTGATTTAATAGATAAAGCATCCAACACTTCATTCAACATTATCGGTAAATGTTCCATATTATTTCACATACTCCGTTAACTGTTCCGCAATCTCTTCAAATGAAGCACTAGCATTTGCATAATATGCATCCCAACGAGTACTTGACCATATTTCAAAATGATCCACTACACCAACTACCACACATTCTTTTTCAATAGCTGCTTCTTGAATCAAACTATTTGGAATTAACACTCTACCTTGAGCATCAAACTCACATTCAGCCGCCTTCGCAACCAACATGTGTACATACATACGGGATTCACGTTTTGTGTTTGGTAAACTTCTTAATTCATTTAAGATGTTTTCCCATTGTTGATGTGTATAACCGGTGATACATCCGTCCAAACCACGCGCAAGAATAATACTATCCCCCAACTCCTCACGAAAACGAGCTGGAATTATAATTCTTCCCTTACTGTCTGTGTTGTGACGATATTCACCCATCAACATAATTCCACCACTTTTACCCACATTATGACACTTTCTACCACCATTATAGTCCTATACTAATCAAAATAAAAGAGATTTTATCAATTTCGATAAAATCTCTAATAATCTTTAAACTAAAAAAGCGAAATTCGCTTTCTTATTTACTTTCGTATTGTCCGCATGCTTCACAAACATGATGAGGCAATTTATACTCACCACATGAAGGACACTTCACCATAGTCGGTGCAGCCAACTTATAATGCGTTCTGCGTTTTGCTTTTCTTGTTTTAGAAACACGTCTTTGTTGTACAGCCATGAATCACACCTCCTCATCATCTTGTGCTTTGTACTCCAAGATTTTCGCTAATCTTGGATCAATCTTTTGTTCTTTGCGACGTCCAAATTCTTCTTCAGTCAAAACTTCCCAACCTTCTCCCGATGGTAATTGCTTTATTTTCTTTGATATGACAACCGCAGGTACTTCCAACCATATTAATCCTAAGACTTCAGGTTTGAAATCCAACACTTCTCCATCAACTACAATAATATCAGAATCATCATCAACTGGATTAAAGCTATATACAAGCTTTGACGTTGTCTTAAATGAAATAGGAACGTCTTCAAAACTGATTGAACAAGGAAGAATCATCTTACCTTTTAAATTTAGATCTGCCATCAACAAATTTGAATGCACATCATAACTCAGTTTTGCCTTTACTTCACAACTTTCAACTCTTCGTATATTCATATACGCTGGTATCTCATCTTCCGTAAAGTTTAAGCTTACTTGGATTTCTTCGCCTTCCAATGGAAGTCTCTCTAAATCACGTTTCGCCCATTTCATAAAAATCACCTTTTCGTCAACGGACTTATTATAAAGATAAACCTGTTAAAAGTCAACGCTAATTCACGTTTACGACATTATTCAACCAATT
Source organism: Bacillota bacterium (assembly GCA_021847325.1). Lineage (GTDB taxonomy): Bacteria > Bacillota_I > Bacilli_A > Erysipelotrichales > Erysipelotrichaceae > UBA2212. The sequence goes on along the minus strand of JAJZTY010000001.1, from coordinate 42,433 downwards.
GATGAACAGTTCAATGACTTGATCTTGTTTATTCTCATTAAATATTTCGTGACGACACCCTTCAATTAATGTATAACTCACATTCTTATAACCCAATTCTAATAAACGATTTACTGCTTTTTCTAAGCCATTCGGTAAGAAACATGGATCTTGTTCACCACTCATAAATTGAATTGAAAGATCTGGGTTAGAAACTTTCCATGTATCATGATATACTTCTTGAATTCCTTCTAACATATCGACATAAGCTTGTGTTGTAAAATCAAATCCACATAAATCATCTTCTATATATCTCTTTACATTTTCTTCATTAATGCTTAACCAATCCATACTTGTTTTAGGATTAGTAATTGCTTTATTAAAACTACCAAACGATAATTTTGTCATAAATGGTGAAGGATGTTTCTTACCTTTTAATGCACGTATAATTTTCGCAAGTGTTAATCCAGCACTTGCCATTGGGCTTTCATCCGGTGATCCGCTTAGAAATAATCCTGACAACTCGTCTCCATATTTCTTGAGATAGGAACGCGCAAACAAACTACCCATACTATGCCCAAAAAGGATAAATGGAATATTATTTGGCTTTACAGAGTGAATGATGGAATGTAAATCATCTAGATTTTTATGCCATCCATCTTCATCCGCAAAATAGCCTTTTAAACTACCATCAAAAAGGCTTTCCCCATGTCCCCTATGATCGATGGTTAACACGCTGTAGTGGTGATCATTTAATACATTTGCTAATTTTTTATATCGTAGTTGATGTTCAGCCATCCCATGAAAGATACAAACAAATGCTTTAGGTTGATTAACTTCGTAATAATATGCTTTTAATTTTTGGGAATCAAAAGAAGATGTATACATTATTTCTTTCATATAATATACCCTCACTTAAGTTCATCATACACCACTTATAGATAAAATGATAACCCTATGTTATAGTAATTAACATGAAAATAGCAGGAATAATTACTGAATATAACCCGTTTCATAATGGTCATCAATATCATATTGATAAAACACGCGAAATAACACAATGCGATTTATTAATATGTGTAATGAGTGGTCATTTTGTTCAACGTGGTGAACCAACCATTATTAATAAATGGATACGTACAGAAACCGCATTAAACAGTGGAATAGACATAGTTTGTGAGTTGCCTTACCCATTTGTTGTACAAAGCGCAAAACACTTCGCAAATGCCTCTGTACGCATTCTAGAGTTAATGGGATGTACTGATATTGTTTTCGGAAGTGAAAGTAATGATATCGAAACATTACAACTCATGGCAGATTTACCTATTAATGTTGATGGATTGAAAGAAAATCTCAACATGGGTATGGGTTATCCTAAAGCTTATGGATTAGTCCAAGGATCATTTCATCCAAATGATATTCTTGGGATCGCCTATTTAAAAGCCATTCAAAAAACCAAAATGAAGCCACATTGCATCCAAAGAACAAATCATTATCATGAGGAACAACTCAATCATACAATCGCAAGCGCAACTGCCATTCGAAAAGCATTATTAGAAGGTAAAGATATTCAAAACTATACTCCCATGTTTGAAGAACTGAACAAACATAAACCTATTCATTGGGAAAACTATTTTGATTATCTAAAAACTAAACTATTAACAATTAACAAAGAGGATCTTCAAAGTATATTTTTAATGGATGAAGGACTCGAAAATCACTTTAAGAAACAAATCAAACTATCAAATACATTTGAAGAATTCATGCATAATTGTATTGGAAGAAGATATACAAGAGCCCGTATCCAACGCGCTTGTGTACATCTACTTACTCATACAAAACGCAATGATATTCCTAAGTTAGAACTTTTAAATAGTGTAAGAATTCTAGGATTTAACTCAAAAGGACAAGATTACTTAAAAACACTCCGAGAATCAGATGTAAAAATCGCATCACGCTTTAATCAAATGCCACCTAAGTTGAGAGAAATAGAATTGAAAGCGACACAAGCATATGCCTATGGAATGAATAAAGAAGAACGAAATCAAATCATCCAACGCGAAATCGAAGGACCTATTATTAAAAAAAGCGATTGAAATTCAATCGCTTTATTCTTCAACATTATGATATACGTTTTGTACATCATCTAATTCATCAATCATATTCATAAAACGATTAAACAACTCTTCATCATCGCCGCTCAACTGAACCATATCATGTGGAACCATCGTTGTCTCTAAAGCACTAAACTCGACTTCCGGAAGAATCGTTTCAATCGCTGTCTTAGCTTTATACAAATCATTTGGATGAACCGTCACATTGATTGTTTCATCTTCTTTTTCTACATCAACCACATCAACATCATGTTCAATTAATGTATCTAAGACTTGTTCATCATTATCATATGGAAATGCTAAGATTCCAATGTGATCATATAAATGAGAAACTGAACCAGAAACTCCCATTTTAGATTTAGTCTTTGTAAAACAGTTACGAACATCACTTACTGTACGATTAACATTATCTGTTAAACAATCAATGATGATTGTACAGTTACCAGGACCATATCCTTCATATCGAACACTTGTATAACTATCTTCTGAACCACCTTTAGCTTTATCAATTGCACGTTTAATAACATCCGCAGGCACTTGATTTGCCTTTGCACGTTCAATCATACGCTTTAATCCTTGATTCATTTCAGGATCAGGAATTCCTGCCTTAGCCGCAATATACAACTCTTTACCAAATCGTGAATAAATCTTTGTCTTTGAGGCATTCGTTTTTTCTCTTGCCTTTTTTCTTACTTCAAATGCGCGTCCCATGTGTGCACCACCTTTATTTTGTTAATACCACATCTAATTTTAAGCGATTCGCAACTCAGCATTCAAGCCTTTTTTGCATGCTTCAATCGTTTTTTGATATAAATTCGTGATTTCTTCTTCACTTAAGGTATGATCTAACGCTTGATAAACAACCTTTAATGCGATTGATTTCTTACCCTTTTCCACTTTATCCCCTTGATATACATCAAAGATAGTAACTGATTGAATCATATCTTTAGATACTGAACGAATCACTTTTTCAATATCACTTGCAAGTGTCGACTCATCACATACTAATGCAATATCACGAACAACACTAGGTAATTTATTAATTGGACTGTATTTAATCTTTGCAGTCTTCATTTCAAGTAATTTCTCAAGAATAATTTCACCCATAATAACGGTACTTACATCATAACGTTTCGCTACCTTAGGATGAATTTCTCCGATAACCCCAATAACTTTCTTATCAAATGTCACAATTGCAGATCGTAATGGATGGAAGAAATCGGATGTTTCATTTGATTCAAATTTGATTCGACTTGACGCAAAACCAATTTCAAATAAAAATCGTTCAACTATGCCTTTCGCACTATAGAAATCATATGGCATATTTTGTTTTTGCCAAATCGATACTTCATGACTTCCACTTAAGATAAACGCACATCGTTCTTGATTCTCTTGCATAGTATTAAGATTTGAAATCTCAAAAATTTGGAAATCCTTCATTTTATGTGCTTGATTATAACTTGCTGTATCAAGAAGACTCGTTAATAAATTATTACGAACATATCGTCTTTCTTCACTAAGTGGAGACATCAAACGAGCAGGATTCTCTAATGGATAAACCCCTTCTTTGCACTTATCTTCATGAACAAGGGTATACGTAATTACTTCATTCATACCAAATCCAAGCGCTAATTGACGTATTCTTTGACGTACTTGTTGACGTGGATTATAGCCACCTTGAGTACTAGGCATAACCGGTAAAGTACCCACTAAATCCGCATATCCAATGATACGTCCAACTTCTTCAATCAAATCTTCCGCAACATCTATATCCAAACGATAACTTGGAATAGTACAAGTAATTGTTTCACCATTGACAGTTGGATTAAAATATAATCTTTCAAAGATATCGACACACGCATCAAGTGAAACACGTGTACCTAATAAATTCTCTATATGGGAATGTTTTACACTCACCTTTTTGAGTTCAGAATTAACATCACCATGAACTTGTGTTTCTTCAATTAATGTCGCATCCGCATATTGAACTAATAATTCAACTGCACGATCCATCGCTTTATAGGTTGCCATTGGATCTATACCCTTTTGGAAACGAAGACTTGCGTCCGTTAACAAGTTAACACGACGTGATGTATGACGAATACGAGTCGGATCAAACTGAGCAGCTTCGATAATGATAGATTTCGTACTTTCATCAATTTTACTATCATCACCACCCATAATTCCAGCTAACCCAATAGGAGAATTATTTGATGTAATCACAATATCATCCAACTCTAAATCAAGTTCTGATTCATCTAATGTCTTAATTTTGCCTACTTGTTGATCCTTAACAATAATCTCAGTTTTCGACAACTTTGATGCATCATAGAAATGTAAAGGTTGACCAGTCTCAACCATGACATAGTTAGAGATATCCACCACATTATTAATTGACTTCATTCCTACTGATTCTAAATCGCGTTTTAACCATTCCGGACTTGGCCCAACTTTAACACTACCAATCATCTTTCCTAAGAATAACGGACAATTCGATGTTTCAGAACCAATAATAAGAGAACTCTTATTCCCTTGTACATGGCAATCCTTTTTCCAAGGAATATTAACTTCACGTTTTAATAAGGCTGATACTTCATAAGCAACTGACCATAAAGCATTAAAATCATTACGATTTGGTGTTTGCTTAATGTCTATAATCACATCATCTAAACCTAAAGTTGATAATGCTTCTTGACCTACCACTACACTTGGATCAAGTACTTCTATACCAGACTTCTGATTATCACTTAGATGTTTAGGATCAACCCCTAACTCAAGTAACGAACAAATCATCCCATTACTTTCAACACCTTTAATACTTGCTTTCTTAATTGTAATTTCAGGTAATACAGCCCCAACTTTTGCGACAATTACTTTTTGGCCTTTTCGAACATTAGGCGCACCACAAACGATGGATAATACCTCATCTCCAACATTAACCAATGTCTTTGATAAATGATCCGATTCAGGATGTTTCTCACATTCTAAAACTTCCCCAATAACAAGATTTGTGCCATGGGCTACCGCATCTACACTTTCAACTTCTAAACCTGCTAACGTTAATGTATCTGCTAATTTATCAGCTGATATATCCTTTAAATCGACATATCGACTTAACCATTTTAAACTTACTTTCATGTTTTTCTCCTACTCAAAACGACGGAATGTCGATAAAAAGCGTAAATCATTGGTATAGAATTGACGGATGTCATCGATACCATATTTGAGTAACGCAACACGTTCAACCCCTAATCCAAACGCAAATCCGCTAACCTTTTCAGGATCAAAGCCAGCCATACGTAAAACATTCGGGTGAACCATTCCAGCACCTAAAATCTCAATCCACCCTGTATGCTTGCAGGTTGGACAACCTTTTCCATTACAAATATGACAGGATACATCAACCTCAACACTTGGTTCAGTAAATTGGAAATACGATGGTCTAAAACGAATAACGCGTGCATCTCCAAACATATGTTTCGCTAATTTCTCTAAAGTCCCTTTTAAATCAGACATGGAAATTCTTTCACCTACTACCAATCCTTCCATCTGAACGAATTGGTGAGAATGTGTCGCATCATCATCATCTTTTCGATACACCTTACCCGGACATATAACTTTAATTGGAACTTCACCTTTATACGCTTCTAACGTACGTGTTTGAATCGCCGTAGTATGCGTTCTTAAAAGCCATTCCATATTGATATAGAAGGTATCTTGCATATCACGTGCCGGATGATTCTGAGGAATATTTGCACGTTCAAAGTTGTAATAATCAAGTTCTACTTCTGGTCCTTCTTCAACTAAATAACCCATTCCAATAAAGAATTGTTCAATTTCCGTTTGAACCACAGTTAAAGGATGAAGTGTTCCAACCCTTGGTAAACTGGATGGTAAAGTTATATCAATTTTACCTAATTTTAATTGCTCATTAAGTTTTAAGTCTTCAAGTTCTTGTTCTTTTAACTTAAACGCATTTTCCAAACTTTGTTTTAACTCATTCACTTTAGATCCAAATGCAGGTTTTTCTTCAGCAGGTAAATCCTTCATTTGTAACATTAACTGAGAAACAAGCCCTTTCTTAGATAAATACTCATTACGTACATTACCTAATTCACTAAGATTAGTACATGCTTGAATCGCTTCTAACCCATCTTTTCTTAATTTTTCCATAGTTCTCCTTAAAATAAAAAAATCGCTCCTACAGGAACGAAAATCGCGGTACCATCCTGCTTTGTCTTACGACACAGCTCAATCCGATAACGGTGGGACCGTGAGTGATTAACTCCTCTTTGGGGTGAATTCACAGAGTATGAATAACTTTCAGCACACGTTATTCTCTCTAAAGGGTTCTGTTACTATGTCCCATCATTGATTTACATCAATAGTATAACAAATCAAATTCAATAATCCAAATTATTTTCTAAAATAGTGTAAAAGAATCCCTGTCGCCACTCCAACATTTAAACTATTAAACTTACTTGTTTCAATTCGAATAATAGAATCACATTTACGTAATACTTCAGTTCGAACACCTTTTCCTTCATTCCCAAGAACTATCGCACATTTTTCCGTTGGTTTAACTGATTCAAGTGGAGTGGATTGATTAAAACCAGTCCCATAGACATTAAACGATAATTTCTTTAAGTCTTCAATCGTTTTTACTAGATCAACTGTTTCAGTCGATATATGAAAAATTGCGCCTTGAGATGCACGAATTACTTTTTCATTGTATACATCTACACAATCTTTTGAACAAAGTATTTTATCGAATCCAAATGATAATGCGGTACGAATCATAGTACCCATATTACCAGGATCTTGAATTTGATCACAGATTAAGATTCTTGTAAGCGATTTAACTCTTACATCTGGAAATGTACATAAGGCAATTATATTCTCTTTAGATTGTGTCACACACAACTTATCAAAGAGATTATCTTTCAGTTCATATATAGGACCCTTAAAACTCGTTTTATGACCATAACGAAGAATAATTGCTTCAACACAATGAGCACTAAGCGCCTCTTCTACAAGATGATCTCCTTCAACTAAAAATCTTCTATACTCTGATCGATATTTCGCTTGATGAAGTTTCATCCATTGTTTATACGTTGCGTTTTGATTTGATGTGATTTCCATAGAACAAGTATAACAAAAAAGTACTCTTACGAGTACTTAATCCTTTAATACAGCTGCACAACGATCACACAGACCATCTTCCGCATGACTATGTGTCACATTCCAACAACGAGGACATGTAAGACCACGTGCTTTTTCAACACTTACTTTCGTTTCACTACCAAGTTTAACTTCGGATTGAGAAACGATGAGCCATTGAGAGAAATTTGGAAGATATTCTTTTACTAATCGATCTACATCTTCTGTTACTTCCACAACCACTTTTGCTTCTAAACTCTTACCAATCACTTTATCTGCACGAGATAATTCTAATGCTTTAAATATATTCGTACGAAGTTCAAATAATTTATCCCAATCTTCAGATGAAACACTTGGGACATCCAAATGTGTTGGCAACTCTTTTAAATGAACAGAATCTTGATTAGGATTCAAAACATCATGAACTTCTTCCATCGTATGCACTAAAATTGGAGCTAAAATACGATTCAAACTATCGACAACCGTATGAAGAACTGTCTGAACTTCTAAACGACGTTGTCCTTCTTTCTTATCGATATAAAGTATATCTTTAGTAAAGTCTAAGTAATAAGCAGACATTTGATTGGTCATAAAATTACTACAAGCACTTACTAAATTCTTATAGTCATAATTACGATATACATTATGAGCTAAATCTATTACTTGATTTAATTCACTTAAGATATATAAATCAACCTTAGGTAATTTATTAAAATCAACTTTCTTACTAACATCAAACTCATTTAAGTTAGCCAATAAAAATCTAAATGTGTTTCTTAGTTTCTTATAGCTTTCGACTACTTGTTTCAATAAATCATCCGATATACGTACATCCGATTGATAATCTATCGAACTTGCCCATAAACGTAAGATATCTGCACCAGATTGCTTAACCACCTTATTCGGTTCAACGGTATTACCTAAAGACTTACTCATCTTCTCGCCTTTACCATCTAGTACAAACCCATGAGATAAAACTTCTTTATATGGTGCGTGTCCATGTACGGCCGTAGATACAATTAATGAACTATTAAACCAACCACGATATTGGTCTGAACCTTCTAAATATAAATCAACTGGTAAAGAACCACCTCTCTCAAGGATAACGCCAGTATGAGATGAACCAGAATCAAACCAGACATCCATGATATCTGTTTCTTTCTTAAAGATACCATCTGGACTTTCAGGATGCGTATAACCTACAGGTAATAAATCTTTCGCTTCTTTACTAAACCAAATATTAGATCCTTCTTGTCTAAACAATTCAGATACATGTTTAAACACAACTTCATCCATAATCGGTGTATTCTCTTGAGTATAGAAAATAGGAATTGGAACACCCCATGCACGTTGACGGGATATACACCAATCGCCACGATCTTTAATCATATTATGCATTCTGAGTTTACCCCATTCAGGAACCCATTTTACAGAATCTATTTCTTTTAATAATTGAGTACGAATCTTTTCAATAGACGCAAACCACTGTGTTGTTGCACGGAAAATAACTGGCTTCTTTGTACGCCAATCATGCGGATAACTATGCACAATGTGTTCAAGTGCTAATAACGCATCTTTCTCTTCTAATGTTTGTATCACTGTTTTATTCGCAACTTCGACAAATTGACCTACTAAGAAGTCTCCTGCTTCAGCTGTCATACAACCACGATCATCGACTGGGCAAAATGCCTCTAATCCATACTTTCGTCCAACATTAAAGTCTTCAACCCCATGTCCAGGCGCAGTATGTACACATCCAGTCCCATCTTCATCTGTAACGTGATCGCCCAATATAACAATCGATACTCGATCATAAAGTGGATGTTTCGTTTGTACAAACTCACATTCGGATCCTTTAAATGTTGATAATACACCTAAATTTTCTAATTTAAATCGAGAAAGAAGATTTTCCATTAAACGCTTCGCAAAAACTAAGTTCCCTTTTTCTGTCTTAACTTTGACATACTCGATATCAGCATTTAAACAGATCGCAAGATTCGCAGGAATAGTCCATGGAGTAGTAGTCCAAATCACAAAGAAATCCCCTTTATCTATAGGACCTTTTGATTCTGTTACTTCAAAACGTACAAAGATGGTTTCATCTTTCTTGTCATGATATTCAATCTCAGCTTCAGCCAATGCACTTTCACTACTTGGACTCCAATAAACAGGCTTTAATCCTTTATAGATCAAACCTTCCATTGCCATCTTACCAAATACTTCTATTTGCTTAGCTTCAAACTCTTTCTGAAGGGTTGCGTAATAATGATCATAATCACCAATGGTTCCCAAAGCCTTCATATCAGCCATTTGAGTTTCAATTTGCTTACGAGCATAATCATCACAAAGCTCTCTAAAAGCATAAGTAGTCATCGTCTTACGATTATGACCCAACTTAGAGATTGCGGTTTCAATTGGTAAACCATGTGTATCCCATCCAGGCACAAATGAACTTTGATACCCTAACATATGGTGGCTACGAACCACAATATCTTTAAGTATCTTGTTCAACGCATGACCAATATGGATATTTCCATTCGCATAAGGAGGCCCATCATGTAAAACAAATGGAGTTTTATCTTTATGAACTTCTTTCATCTTTTCATAAAGATTTTCTTCTTTCCATCGCTCTTGGAATTTCGGCTCTTTTTGAGTCAAATTCGCTCTCATTTCAAATTCTGTGTTTGGCATTAATAACGTGTCTTTATAGTCCATAATTCCCTCTTTTCATAAAAAAAGCATCCTCAATCTAAGGACGCTTAACGTGGTACCACCTTAGTTCATCTTTCGATGCACTCAACACAATAACGGTGTGTTCCGTCATTCCTTTTAATCGGAATACGACTTCCAAGTGATGTCCTCTTCTAATTCAGTCCTTTTTTCACCAACCAAAGGCTCTCTAACTCTGAATGTCGACAGGCTCGTCTTGTTCCTTGTCTTTATCATTAATATACGATACAACTGGAATCTTAGGCACTTGAAATGCTTCTATCGATTCCGTTAATTGATGCACCTTCTGTAACATATCTTCTCGTAATCCCTGTGCATCTTTACTGATACGAGCAATCTCTGTTAATACTAGTTTAGCTGTCGATAATGCTTCTTTCACAATTGAATCCGCATTATTTTGAGCAGAACTGATGACCGTATTCGCTTCTCTTAAAGCGAGTCTTGCGATATCATCTGCCGCTTTCTCGCGAACATTAAGCTCACTCACTAAACTTTGATATCTTTCTTTAATAAGATTAAGTTGTTCATTCGCAAATTCAATTTGTTTTGTATACGATTGAAGTTGTTTCTCTTTCGCATCCAATTCAAATTGTAATCTTTCTAAGGCATCATCCACCGCAAATCGGTCATAGCCTTGTTTCATGATCCGAAATTTCGGTTTTTTTGCCTCCATATTTTTACCCAACCCTCGTTAAAGATGTTCTCATTATCACATAATCAAATAATCTTGGCAAGACACTAATTCTCTTCATCCGCATCAACTGAAATTTTGCCATGAACACCAACACTCTTTGGTGCACACAAAATAACATTATGACCAATTTTCTGAATTGAACCATCTAAAGCGAACACAACACCTGTTAAGAAATCAATTGAACGTTGTGCGTATTCACGATTCAATCGATGTAAATTAACCACTGCAGCACGACGATCTTTTAAATGACGAGCAACTTCTTCTGCCTCATCAAATGTACGTGGTTCAAACAAAACCATCTTTGTATCCATGCTTACTTTTGAAAAACTCTTATTACTTGGTTCTTCGTAATCACTTAAACGAGCTGCTTCATCTTCATTTAGTTCTATTTCTTCTTCCATAGGATTGAAGAAACCTTTAATTTTCCCAAAAACTCCCATATATGTCCTCCAACTTAGTACTAGTATATCACTTTAACACAAAAAAATGGATGGTTTCCCATCCATTTGTTATTTTGCAGGTGAGGTTTCGAGTAAGCCATATCCACCATCAAGTCTTTTATATAAAACTGATATTTGGTGATCCTCTTCATCCGTATAAATGAAGAATGAGTGACCTAACATTTCCATGCGCATTATCGCATCATCTAAACTCATAAGCTCTGCTGTAATCGATTTTGTTTTCACCACACCTTGTGGTACTACTTCTTCAACCTTATCAATCTGTTCAATAAATGCTTTTGACAATTTTTCACGATGCTTACGCGATAATCGTGTCTTTTGTCTGCGGATTTGATCTTCTATTTTGTCTACCGCAAGATCAATTGCCGCATAATAGTCTTCGTGTACTACCTCCGCTCTGAGAATCGCTATCTTACTTAAGATTGTGACCTCAACCTTCAAATTCTTAGGATTCACCTTAACCGAAATGTTGGCAGGTGTGTCCTCATCAATCAAGAAGAACTTTTCAAGAAATGCTAGTTTCTTCTGGGTTGTTTGAAGCATAGCTTCGGTAATCGTTAAATTCTTTCCGTGGATATGAAGTTTCATCGTCACTTCCTCCTTAAACACATTATACGTTCTTTTTTAAAAAGAAGGAGTCTTTTTGACCTGAAATTTTTGTGGTAATATATGTGTAACGGGCTGATTGCCTTTTTTATTTTAAATGATCTTCTAAAAAACGTTGAACATTGAGATAAGCTATCTTTTCTATCTCAAGCTGATCAAATCCTTCTTCAATTAACGCATTGATAAAATTCTGAGATTCACTCGCATCTTGTAAATCAGATGCCATTGAAAAACGTCCAAAATCACCTTCTAAGAAATCCATATAATCAAACCCTATAGCTAGGTTATCAATCCCACCTAAATTCTTAATATGCTTCGCATGCTTTGCGAGTTCTTTGGAATTTTGCTTAACTTCATCAGAACTTACAAACTTCTTTGCCGCAACTAATCCAATTAAACCTTTATTTTGAATCAATGCTTTAATTTGTTGATCTGTTAAGTTACGATCCACATTACTTAACAATCGTGCATTACTATGTGTCGCAATAACCGGTTTACTTGAAACCTCAAGAATATCCCAAAAACTCTTTTCATTGGTATGTGATATATCGACAATCATTCCCAACTCATTCATACGTGAAATGGTCCTTTTGCCAAGTTCCGTTAATCCTCTTAGAGGATTGCCACGAACACCGGTAGATAATGCATTCTCATCATTCCACGATAAGGAACCAATACGAACACCCTGTTCATATAACCATTCAATCATTTCTTCTGGATAATCATTAATAAAACACATACCTTCGACAGTCATCATCGCATTGATTCGAGTTGAGTCTAATTCCCCACCTTTATACCAATTAAGTGTATCTAAATTCTGATTAATCTCATCTCTCAGAGATTCAACCATTTGTATAGCCGTTTCTTTTGTTTCATGACCTTCAAAAAAACATGCCATCCCAACGCCAAAAATACCACCCTTAGATAATTTATCAATGTGATATCGTTTTAAAATATTAGTTTCATTTTTATTCTTTTGGGATAAAACATGCATCCCAATATCCGCATGCAAATCAAAAATCTTCATATCAATAAATTGTTCGATAGAACTTTAATTCCATCTCATTTGCCTTTCCAGTATCATAACCTAAATCATTAAGAATATTGTCCAAAGATAATTGCTTATCTTCAAATAGTATATCATTCAATCGATACAAGACTGCTTGCCCTACCAATACAGCCTCATTGTATAAATCCACAAAACTCTTCGTACTAACCTCATTATCACAAGGATGTTCCCAAGGACTGTGATTCAAATTAAGTACATCATGTTCAGAATCAATTTTCCCGATAACCATATGACTAGAATACTTCCAAAATAATCCCATCGCTTTTTCACTTGCTTGAACCAATGGGAATTTTGTTGTATGTGGATCAAATAATAACTTTGATAGTTTAAACATACTATCTAAACATTCTTCATAGATTTCAGTTGTAAAATCCAAATTATATACACTTAATACAATCTTTCGATAAAACTCTCCAATAATCTTGCGATGTTCAGGTGTTGAATCGACAAATTCATAACTCTTGACTTCACTTAATTTGTACCCTTTTATTTGCTTAACCATCATCGTATCAATCATAGATTCAAATCGATAATGCCAATACTTTGTATCACCACCAATTTCCCCACTACGATTAAAGACAAATGGATGCGCCTTATGATCTAATGACCAATGCATTAAATGACCAGCTAAAAACACCGTTAGAATATCTTTATTTTCAGTTTCAGCTTTTAATAATTCAATTGCTTTTTGATAAAATTTGTTGATCCATTTCTTATGAATCACGTTTCCAATTTCATGTACAGGTTTCGCATCTTTAGCTTCTTGAAATGGAAGTGCTTTAAAGTAAAACAAGAAATCCGGTCCACTTGAAGCCATAGAAAACACTCTTGGATATTTCAAAATTAACTGTTTTAATTTCGAATCAGTGATTTGTTGTAAAACATCATTTGCACAAAGTGCATGAGTAATAATATTAGGCATAAATCCTCCTTATATGAGTGATTCTAACCATTGAAATACTTTAACCATAGCTAAAGTATCCATACGACAATAACTTAACAATGCTGCTTTTACTTCATCTTGTTCTTCATCATCGACTAAATTTCGATAATGATACACCGCATCCATACCATGAGAAATCGCTAAATTCTCATATGATAATTCAGGATGAATTGCTTCAATGATACGTTTTAAAGAATAAGCACCCTTCATTCTTTCGTCATAAACTAATCCATCAATAAAGACTTGAGCTAAATCCACAAATCGATTGATTAATTTTAATAAATCATCTTCATATTGAGGAAACTGAAATGCTAGTTGTTTTAAACGTATAGCCTCTGCACCAAACGCATTATAAGCTAGTATAGGTCCTTCACTCGGGATATGCTCTAAGAGTGACATAATAAACTCTTCTCGGCAATCACCTTGCCCAAGAAATTCTTTATGATGGACTAATCCATCTTGAATATAATGAATAGAATACTGAAAAGGCACTACATCAAAAGGTCGCATTTGATCAAAAGGTGGAATACCATATGTATCCCATTCAAAATCTATAAATGACATTATGGTTTGTCTAACTGAATCAATCCAGTATGATAAAGCCCTTTGATCTACAAAACGACCTTCCATTCGAGATGCCATAATTTGTGCATATTGTGCTTTACTTAGAACTAAATTATCTAATGGTATATCCTGTATCTTAGTTATACCTTGTTTTAACCATTCTTTTTTCATTGGATTAGAAAAATGATAAATTGAGTTCTCACCTAAATCTAAACCTTTAAAACAAATCCCAAACTTCTCACATTTAATTGGATTTGGACACTCTTCTAATGTGATTGGATAAGACTCTAATTTTGAAACTCGATTCATTTCAGTAAGATTAGGTTCTAAATCTCGTGATCGTTTAGATACGATTGATAAGATATCCCCTTGAACATGTCCACTCGGCTTAATGAAATCTGAAGTCAAAACATAACAATCCTCAACACTCAACTCACCATGACGTACATACTCTTTATTGAAATACATAGAGAATATTTTAACAACTGGAATTCTGATTTGCTTTAAAACCCAGTAATGATTCGAAAAATAACTCGCATCCTCTACTCTGGATAAGACAGACATTGTATTAAAATACAACTCAAAGCCATCCTCAACACGATGCAATCCAGCCACTTTAATTCTTAAACCATGTACCTCAAAACGCAAATTAAAACACCATTCATACTTAGACAAGGCATCCAATGAATCTTCCATAGACATACCTTGTTTACCAATGAAATAGTCTTTTGCCTTAGTTTTAATTATTAAGTCTTGATTCATTGAATGAATCATCTGTATAAAAGGATTAAATGTTTGTTTATCACCGGATTGATTTAACCATAAAATACGAGGACAACTTAAAAACTGTCTTAAATCAGAAATATGAAACATATGCTAGTAAGCCTCGTAAACCATTCCAAACGCTTCAGCTACAGGTTGATTTGTTAACTTACCATGATATGTATTTAAAGCACTTAATAAATATTTATTTTGTTTAATCGCTTCTTCTAAGCCATAATTTGCCAACAACAAACTATACTCTAAAGTCGCATTATTTAAACCTAACGTAGAAGTTAGAGGAACCGCACCAGGCATATTCGCAACACAATAATGAATCACTCCATCTACTGTAAATATTGGATCTAAATGTGTAGTTGGATGAGTTGTTTCAAAACAACCCCCTTGATCAACCGCAATATCAACTAAAATACTTCCAGTTTGCATCTTCTTTAAATCTTCTTTAAGAATCAATTTAGGTGCTTTTGCGCCAGGAATTAAAACTGCACCGATAACAACATCTGTTTCAGGTAATAACTCCATAATAGTTGAATGTGTTGAATAACGTGTTTTAATTTGAAATCCAAACTCATTTTCTAATTGTTCTAAACGGGAAATATTACGATCTAAAATCGTCACATCAGCTCCCATACCAATCGCAATCTTAGCCGCATTCTTACCCGCTACTCCAGCCCCAATAATCATGACTTTAGCTTTTTTAACACCAGGTAATCCACTCAATAATAAACCTTTACCACCAAACGGTTTTTCCATGTATTTAGCTGCTTCTTGAATACTTAAACGACCAGCAATTTCACTCATCGGTTTAAGTAGTGGTAAACTTCCATTGACATCAAGTGTTTCATAAGCAAGAGAATTAACTTTTGATTCTAATAATGCTTTAGTAAGTTCTTCATCAGCCGCAAGATGCAAGTATGTAAATAACATTAATCCAGGTCTAAAATAAGCATATTCACTTTTTAGAGGTTCTTTTACTTTAATAATTAAATCAGATTGATCCCAAACTTCTTTCGCCGTTTCTAAAATAACTGCACCATATTGTACATATTCTTCATCTGTAAAACCTGAACCTAAACCAGCATTCTTTTCAATATAAACAGTATGCCCCTTATCCACAAAACTCTTTACAAATGATGGAATTAATCCAACTCGATACTCCTGATTCTTAATTTCTTTTACACATCCAACAAACATAGTTCTAGACCTCCGTGCCTATATTATTCTATCATAGCTTTATATTTAATCTTATGATATTTTGACTTTTAACAATATTTTTCGATTTATTTTTAATAATAACTAAATATTTTTTATTTTTATCATTATGTTTGAATTTTTTTAGCTATTTACAAATATATTTTCAATCGAATAATTATTTTCTATTTTTAAGCATAGAAAATAGTTTAAACTCTATCATAATATTCAATCCTCTAATCAATAAAACTAATCTATTATCATCAAATACTACTTAATCAAATTCACTATTTTAAATATACCATATTGGCATGATTTGTTATAAGTCATTTATAAACAAAATATTTTGTTATTATTTTGACAAACTACTTGACAATGATTTCACATAATAATACGATACAATATGAAAGGTGATTCATATTTCAATATGTAACATGATAATGAAAAAAGGAAAGACAATCTTAGAATTGAATTTAGGTGATTTTGCTGAAAGTTATAAACGTATAGAAGACAAAGATGTAGTACTGTTTTCTGAAGTAAGTGGTGATAAAAACCCAGTACATCTAGACGAAGAATACGCATCCACAACTCGATTCAAACATCGAATTGCACACGGTCATTTAGTATCCTCCCTTTTCTCCGCATTACTCGGTACAGAGTTACCAGGTGAAGGATCTATTTACTTAGGACAAGATATTCGATACTTAAAACCAGTCTACTTAAATGATGAAATAAGAGCAGTGGTAAAAGTTGTTGAACTAGACACTACACGCAATCGTGTCAAACTCGAAACAAATGCATATAACCAAAATAATGAAATGGTTATAAGTGGTATGGCAGAAATAATGCCTCCAAGATAGGAAAATTATGGATAATCGTCACCAATTACTAAAGAAAAGTTATAAGCAGTTTACCGATTTATATGTAAAACCAATTGCACATGATATCGATGAAGAAGAAAGATTTCCAGTCGAAACATGTGAGAGGATGAAATCACTTAGAATGTATGGAATACCCTACCCTGTTGAATATGGAGGAAGCGGGGCAGATACACTCGCATATGTATTAGCTGTTGAGGAATTGAGCAAAGCATGTGGTACAACAGGAGTTATCTTATCAGCCCATACTTCATTAGGAGCCTACCCTATTTATGCATTTGGTACAGAGGAACAAAAACAGAAATATCTTATCCCTTTAAACAAAGGTGAAAAGCTTGGCGCATTTGGATTGACTGAACCTAATGCAGGAACAGATGCGGCTGGTCAAAAAACAATTGCGACTTTAAAAGATAATTATTATGAGATTAGTGGTTCAAAAATATTTATTACAAATGCTGGCTATGCCGATATTTATATTGTATTTGCGATGACAGATCCTTCAAAAGGAACTAAAGGAATTACTGCATTTATTTTAGAAAAAGATATGCCAGGATTTACGATTGGTAAGAAAGAAAAGAAACTCGGGATTCGAGGTTCAAGTACTTGTGAACTGATCTTTGATAAAGTAAAAGTCCCAGTTGAAAATCGTCTTGGACAAGAAGGTATGGGATTTAGAATTGCGATGGCAACCCTCGATGGTGGACGTATTGGAATCGCAGCACAAGCCTTGGGAATTGCTCAAGGAGCACTTGATGAAGTCATAAATTACACTAAGAATCGTAAACAATTTAATCAATCGATTAGTCAATTCCAAAACACTCAATTTAAGATTGCGGATATGGTAACTCAAATTGAAGCAGCTCGTTGCTTAGTTTATAAAGCGGCACACGCTAAAGATACACAAAAGAATTTCTCACAAGAAGCTGCGATGGCAAAACTCTTCGCTTCAGAAACTGCTATGAATGTCACAACACAAGCTGTTCAACTCTTTGGTGGTTATGGATATACACGTGAATACCCTGTTGAACGTATGATGAGAGATGCGAAAATTACTGAAATCTATGAAGGGACATCTGAAGTACAACGCATGGTTATTAGTGCTTCAGTCTTGAGATAAAACTATGAAAATAATTGTACTAATGAAACAAGTTCCTAACACAACGAATATGTTAATCGATAAAGAAAAAGGAACGCTTATTCGAACTGGTGTTGAGAGTATTATGAATCCAGATGATACAAATGCTCTTGAAACAGCTTTACAAATAAAAGATAAAATTGGCGCACAAGTCACTGTAATGACAATGGGACCAACACAAGCTGAAGATATGTTAAGAGAATGTTATGCAAGAGGTGCCGATGAATGTGTCCTTATATCAGATAAAGCTTTTGCAGGGTCTGACACATGGGCAACTTCCAACACATTATCAGCCGCAATCAAACGTTATAATCCCGATTTAATTTGCGCAGGAAGACAAGCCATCGATGGTGATACAGCTCAAGTAGGACCTCAGATTGCGGAACGTTTAAATATTCCTCAAATCACTTATGTAAGCCAACTCATCGATATTACGAATGATTCAATTTCTGTAAAAAAAGAATATGAAGATTATACAGAAATATTAGAATCTTCCCTTCCTTGTTTGATCACAACATTAGACCCAACCAATCCATTAAGATTGATGAATGTAACAGATACATGGAATGCCTACCAAAAACCAATTACTTTATTAACGAATGTAGATTTACAACTTGAATCAAGTTTAATTGGATTAAATGGTTCTCCTACTCAAGTCAAGAAAACATTTACACGATCTGTATCAGGTGAAATCACATTAATCAAAGATAGTGGCCACGAAGCTGTAAATTCAATCATCTCAGCTTTAAGTCCATATCTTAACTAGGAGAACATATGCACAAAGATATATTTGTATGGATAGAGTTAAGACATAATAAAATTCAAGATGTAAGTTTACAACTCTTAAGTGAAGCAAACCATCTACAAACTCAATATAAAAGTAAGAATATAGAATTTAAAGTAGTTGGAGTTATCACAGGATATCAAACAAAAGCTATTTATGATGAATGTTTCAAATATGGAGCTGATAAACTCATTATATGTGATAATGCTAAACTACAAGAAGTAAGTACTCAACATACGACAAAAGCGATTGTCGATATCGTTAATGAGTTTAAACCTGATAGTTTACTCATTGGCGCAAGTGTTATTGGACGTGATATTGCGCCAAGAGTTGCGGCACGTTTAAACACTGGATTAACAGCAGATGCGACTCAAATAGAGGTTGATGAAACACCAAACTCCACTCTACTACTCGTGACTCGTCCTGCATTTGGTGGAAATTTATTTGGAACAATTGTTTGTCCAAACACGCGTCCACAAATGGCGACGATACGTCCGAATGTTTTTGAAAAACGTGAATTGAATAAAACAAATTATGAGATTATACACTTCAACACAACATTTGATTCAGTTGATCTTGTTAAATTAATTAAACAAGAACCAAAACTCAGTCATTCTATCGATATTAGTAAGGCCAGAATTATATTATCAGCAGGACGTTCAATGGCTAAACACATGGATCTTATCCAACAAGTTGCGAATGAACTAGGTGCTGAAGTAGGGGCATCACGTGGATTAGTTGAAACGGGTTCAATTTCAAAGGAGCACCAAGTTGGACAAACAGGTAAAACTGTAAGACCCCTTGTGTATATCGCATGTGGTATCTCAGGAGCTGTTCAACATACAGCTGGTATGGATAAAGCAGAATGCATTATTGCGATTAATAATGATCCTAACGCATCTATCTTCCAAATCGCTCATATTGGTATTGTAGGTGATGCGGTTGAAATATTACCTAAACTAAAAGAAGAATTATTAAAACTAAAAGCATAATAAAAAGGACCTCGGTCCTTTTTTTAGTCAAATACGACACATACGCTTTCAGGCGCATACACATCTTTTTGGAGTAAACTTAACTTACCCGTTTCAACACAACGAGCAAACAAGGTTAAATTATTGGTGTCATGATTCGCCACTAAACACAACATACCACAAGGGCTTAAATTAAAGTCACGCGGTTGTACACCTTCAGTAGAGATATTCTGAATCAAGTCCAAGCTTAACCCATCCTCACTGACCTTAAATACAGAAATAGAGTCATGTCCACGATTACTTACATAAACAAATTTCGCATCTTTAGAGATTCGTATAGCAGCCCCCCATTTTGGTCCTTCAACCCCTTCTGGTAAGCAGTTCACTTTAGACACTAATTTAACTCCATTATTTACTTCTAACACAAGCACTTCACTACTTAATTCAGTAAAAACATATACGATCGGTTTTGTAGGATGAACCACTAAATGTCTTGGACCTGACTTCTCACTCGCATTGAATTGGTATTTTAAAATAAGTTGATCATTATCACTATACGTAAAGAAATAAACACGATCTAACCCTAAATCACATACAAGTACCATATCCAATAATTCATTGTAGGCAATATAATGCGCTTTTGATCCAGAATCAAACACTAACTTTTGATGATCCACAATCCCATCTTTAGTAAACTTATAGGTATTAACTCTACCACCATGATAATTTGCGCTAAATACTAAATTACGATCTAAATCATAACTGACATAACATGGAGGAGCTCCTTCTTCAACGGCTTTATTAATTAGATTGTTATCTCTATAATAAGCAATTCCACCTTTACTTCCATCTTTCACAACACTGAACGTATCATTGTTTAATCGTGCTAAATAAGTAGGATTATCAACATTCATTTCTAAATTTAAATTCGTTAGTTCATTATTTTGTACTTCAATGGAGTAAATACCTTTACTCTCTTTTTTAGTATACGTTCCCAAATAAATTTTCATATTACACCTCTAGATTAATGATATCGATAAGAAAATATTTAATCAAGTAAAGCAACCAAAATAAAACCCAGTTTCCTGGGTTTTAAGATTATTTATTCTTTAATGCAGCGTGTGCAGCAGCTAAACGAGCAATAGGAACTCTGAATGGGGAACAAGAAACATAAGATAATCCTGCACGGTGGAAGAATTCCACTGAACTTGGATCACCACCATGTTCACCACAAACACCTAATTTAATATCAGGACGAGCTTGTTTACCTAATTTAGATGCTAATTCAACTAATTTACCAACACCATGTTGATCTAAACGAGCAAATGGATCTTGTTCATAAATTTTCTTACTGTAGTAGCTATCTAAGAATGCACCTGCATCATCACGGCTAAATCCAAATGTCATTTGAGTTAAGTCGTTTGTACCGAAAGAGAAGAACTCAGCTTCAAGCGCAATTTCATCCGCTAATAAAGCAGCACGTGGAATCTCAATCATTGTACCTACCATGTACTCAAGTTTTACACCTGATTCCGCAATAATACGATCTGCTGTCTTAACAACAATATCCTTAACGTATTTTAATTCTTTGATTTCTCCAACAAGAGGAATCATAATTTCAGGTTTAAGATTCCATTCAGGGTGTTTCTTAGATACATTGATTGCAGCTTCAATAACCGCTTGAGTTTGCATTTCTGCAATTTCAGGGTAAGAAACAGCTAAACGACATCCACGATGACCCATCATAGGGTTAAACTCATGTAAGTTAGAAATGATTGACTTCAAATCAGAAACTTCAAGATTCATTTCTTTTGCTAAGTTAACGATATCTTCTTCAAGTGTAGGTAGGAATTCATGTAGAGGTGGATCTAGGTAACGGATGGTTACTGGACGATCTTGCATCTCCATATAAATACCTTCGAAATCGCTTCTTTGCATAGGAAGTAATTTAGCTAATGCTAGACGACGTTGTTCCTCTGTACGAGCCACAATCATCTCACGCATTGCTTTAATACGATCCCCTTCAAAGAACATATGTTCAGTACGAGTTAGACCAATACCTTCTGCACCAAATTCAACCGCTTGACGAGCATCTTTTGGTGTATCTGCATTAGCACGAACTTTTAATGTTCTAAACTCATCAGCCCAAGCCATTAGAGTTGAGAAATCACCCGTAATACTTGCTGGAACTGTTTTAACAGCTTCACCATAGATATTACCAGTTGAACCATCTAGAGAAATAAAATCACCTTCATTAAATGTTCTACCACCTAATGTAAAGGATTTATCGGATGTAAACTTAATATCGCCACATCCAGAAACACAACAAGTACCCATACCACGAGCTACAACCGCTGCGTGAGAAGTCATACCACCGCGAGCTGTTAAGATACCTTGTGATACATGCATACCTTCAATATCTTCAGGAGAAGTTTCTAAACGAACTAAGATAACCTTCTCACCACGATTTTTCCATTCAACTGCATCTTGAGCAGTGAATACAACTTTACCACTTGCGGCACCAGGAGATGCTGGTAATGCACGACCAACTACTGTTGCTGCCTTTAATGAAGCAGGGTCAAATTGAGGATGTAATAAAGCATCTAATTGCTTAGGATCAACTTGTAAAACAGCCTGTTCCTTTGTAATCATGCCTTCATTTACTAAATCAACCGCAATTTTAAGTGCTGCAGCTGCAGTACGTTTACCATTACGAGTTTGCAACATATAGAGTTTACCTTTTTCAATGGTAAATTCCATATCTTGCATATCACGATAGTGTTCTTCAAGTTTATCGCAAATTTGAATAAATTCATTATAAGCATGAGGCATAATTTCTTGTAAACGATCAATGGTTTCAGGTGTACGGATACCCGCAACAACGTCTTCCCCTTGAGCATTCATCAAGAACTCACCCATTAATTTCTTAGCACCTGTAGAAGGATCACGAGTAAAGGCAACACCAGTTCCAGAATCATCCCCAGTATTACCGAATACCATTGCTTGAACGTTTACTGCAGTACCCCAATCACTAGGGATTTCATTCATACGACGGTAATAAACAGCACGAGGGTTATTCCAAGAACGGAAAACAGCTTTAACAGATTCAATCAATTGATCCTTAGGATCTTGAGGGAAATCTGTTCCTTTGATACTCTTATAAAACGCTTTATAACGAGCTATCATTTCTTGTAAATCTTCAGCTGTAAATTCAGTATCTAACTTAATATGTTTTTCTTCTTTCATTTCATCAATGATTTCTTCGAACTTCTTCTTGGAAATTTCCATGACAACGTCCGAGAACATTTGAATGAAACGACGGTATGAATCATACGCAAAGCGTGGATTATTTGTTAGTGTCGCAAATCCTTCCACAACTTCATCATTTAATCCTAAATTAAGGATTGTATCCATCATACCAGGCATAGATGCTCTAGAACCTGAACGTACAGATACTAATAATGGATTATTCTTATCTCCAAACTTCTTCTGTGTTAATGCTTCAAGTTTTCCGAGATTCTCGAAAACTTCCGCAATGATCTCTGCATGAATCTCTTCCCCATCATCATAGTAGCGGGTACAAGCTTCAGTGGTGACTGTAAAACCTTGAGGTACAGGCATCCCTAAGTTGGTCATTTCTGCCAAGTTAGCTCCTTTACCACCAAGTAAATTCTTCATTTTACCGTTACCTTCAGAGAATAAATAAACGTATTTTGTACTCATTTTTCCTCCTGTGGCAAAACGCCAATCTGTAAGCGCTTATATATTATACTAAAAGTTCTATTAGATTTCTAGCTATTACACTAGTTTAGCTAATTCTTCTAGAACTAAAGCATACTGTCTTTGATACTCACTTAGTTTACTCTTTTCTTCTTCAACTTTATGAGCCGGTGCAGAAGATATAAAACGTTCATTGGCTAACATCGATTCTGATCGTTTTAATTCTGCTTCTAACTTAATCTTCTCTTTATTCAATCTTGCGGTTTCAGCTTCTTTATCTACTAATTGACCACGTTCGATTTGTAGTGTCCCATTAAGAATAGAACGAGTAATTAATTCACCTTCTAAAGTATCTACACATTCCGTCTTAACCATCTTTAGTAAACTATCTTGATATATTTTATCAAGAGAATACGATAATTTTACATTGAGAGGAATAGATGGTTTTACATTATATTCTGTTCGAATACTACGAATCTCAGAAATGATAGAAATAAGTGATGCGACATCATGATGTGCCTTTTGATCATTATAACCAAATACCGTAGGCCATTGACTTAAACAAAGTGGTTCATCACTTAAACTTGCATAGATCGTTTCACTCACAAATGGCATCGTTGGATGACATAATTTTAAGATTCCTTTTAGTACAACAATCAATGTATTAACTGTACCCTTCACAACCTCAGGATTATCACTATTCAAATTAGACTTACTGAGTTCAATATACCATGAACAGTAATCATCCCAAACAAATTCATACAAGAAACTTCCAGCTAAGGCAAAATCAAACTTTTCCATTGCTTGTGTTATCTTTTCTAAATTATCATCAAATCGCTCTAAAATCCAATGATCAATAGATGATAAGGTACACTCATTTAATGGTGTTTCATTGAAATCTTCAGGTACATTCATCAATACGAAGCGAGACGCATTCCATAACTTATTGATAAAATTCCATGCGGCTTCAACCTTCTCAGTCGAATAACGTAAATCTAAACCAGGTGCTGAGTTTGTCGTTAAGAAGAAACGTAATGCGTCTGCCCCATAGGTATCAATGACTTCCATAGGATCAACTCCATTACCCAAAGATTTACTCATCTTACGACCTTCACTATCACGAATTAATCCATGAATCAAAGCCTTTTTAAATGGTACAGTCTTGGTGAAGTAACGTGCTTGGAACGCCATACGAGCTGCCCAGAAGAAAATAATATCATAACCTGTAACTAAAACATCCGTCGGATAATAACGTTCAAAATCAGCTGTTTTTTCTGGCCAACCTAAAGTAGAAAATGGCCATAAAGCACTGGAGAACCACGTATCTAAGACATCTTCATCTTGTGTATAATTTTCAATATCACTTGGCGCAACTGTATTAACATACGCAACACCCGTTTCCTTATGATACCAAACAGGTATACGATGTCCCCACCATAATTGACGAGAAATACACCAATCTTCGATATTCTCCATCCAGTGATTAAAGATACCTTCAAATCGATCTGGAATAAAATCAATGCGATCTTCTGTTTTTTGTGCATCTAAAACAGCTTGTGCTAAAGGCTTCATCTTCACAAACCATTGTTTAGATAGATACGGTTCTACAATCGCATCGGTTCTTTCACTATGACCTACTTGATGAATATGTTTCTCAATCTTCTCTAGATTTCCTTCAGATTCAATTCGTTTAACCAACTTCTTACGACAATCAAAACGATCTAAACCATTAAACTCACCCGCTAACTCATTCATTGTGCCATCTGGATGCATACATATAATCTTATCTAAATTGTATTTTTCTGATAGGTTAAAGTCATTTGGATCATGCGCTGGTGTACATTTCATTGCCCCAGTCCCAAATTCAATATCAATATAATCATCCGCAAGAATAGGTAGTACTTGATGATTGGCAGGATTGATAACTTGTTTACCAATTAAATGTTGGTATCGTGGATCATCTGGATGAACAAAGACACAAACATCCCCAAACATTGTTTCAGGACGAGTTGTGCTTACTTTTAAGATCTCATCACTTCCAACAACGGTATATTTAAACGTATAGAAAGCACCTTCTATTTCTTTATGAATAACCTCAATATTACTTAGTGCAGTTTTAGCTTGTGGATCCCAGTTAATGATTCGTTCACCTTGATAAATCAATCCATCATTATATAGATCAACGAACACTTTATTAACCGCTTGATTCAATCCTTCATCCAATGTAAAACGTTCACGCGTATAATCGAGTGATAAACCTAACTTAGCCCATTGTTCACGAATATGACTAGCGTATTCATGTTTCCATTCCCACGCTTTATCTAAGAATTTTTCACGACCCAAATCATATCGAGAAATACCTTGTTCCTTCAAACGAGCATCAACTTTCGCTTGTGTCGCAATCCCCGCATGATCCATACCAGGTAACCACAACATATCAAATCCTTGCATACGTTTGAAACGTGCAATAATATCCTGAAGTGCTGTGTCCCACGCATGTCCTAAGTGTAATTTACCTGTGACATTCGGTGGAGGTATCACGATGGTATAAGGAATCTTTGATTGATCACCTGCCGTAAAGTAACCTTCACTTACCCATTTTTGATAGGCATTCTCTTCAACTTGCTTAGGATTGTATTTGCTTTCCAATTGTCTTTTCATACTTTTCTTCTCCATATCTTTCTTTTACAATCTCATCATCTTTGCATAAACCATAATAAATATAATCCGCACGATGACCATCACGCTCTTTTTTACGTTTTCTAAAACATCCTTCTTGAATAAACCCAGCTTTTTCTATTACCTTTTTAGACCCAACATTATCTGCACAATGATTGATCTCTAACCGATAGAACCCACAATAATAAAATAGAATAGGAATCAGTGTCTCCAACGCTTCACTGACAATTCCTTTACCCCAGTAGTCTTTATGAATAACATAACCAATCACACCAACCTCATTAAAATGAACCGCATTGACATCAATCGTACCTATCATTTTATTCGTCGATTTAATCACAATCGCATAAGCCTCTGGAACGCCTAACTCGACTCGATTTAAAAATAACTTTTCAATCACATAACGACTGAATTCAACTGAATCGTGTTTCTCAAACCATAAGTACTTTATGACATCATCATCACTACAGTACTCATACATATCCTTATCATCATCTAATTGTATAGGCCTAAGGATTAATCGATCAGTCTCTACGGTAGGCATTCTTAGTTTTAACATTTCTTACCTCCACAAAAAAACGTCCTGTAAAGGACGTCATATAACGTGGTACCACCTTAATTTCACTACTGTGCTCAATGTGATAACGGAACAACCGAATTCTCTTACTTGATTCAGAGAATTAACTCCCGAAGGACAGGCTTATTTTTCTTGGCTTTGTTTCATCATCCCAAAGCTTTCTACATTCCCAAAAAATAAGTTTAATTCGTTCATTGTTTTGTAATAAGTATAGACAATAAAAGACATTGCGTCAATTACACATCAAAATCTTTTTTATGGATTGAGAACTCACACCCACAATATTCTTGTTGGTAAATACCTAATGATTTAGCCGTATAAACCGCAAAATCAATTCCACGATTCTTTTTAAAGTTAGAATAGAAATAATTTACATGAGGATAAGCTTTAGATAAGCGACGTGCAATATTATTAATTTTATCCGAATTCTTTTGACGAGATATCGTCATAACAGTGGTCATATAATCAAATTTATGTTCACTCGCATATTTAAATGCTTGATTGATTCTTAATGCATAACACATTCCACATCGATTTGATCCTTCTTTATCGAATGATCTTTTTTCAAGAAAAGTCGATTTATAGGCATCATAATCATATGGTTCTTCAATTATCTTAATATCAACTTGATGGAAATCATTAAACTTAGATACGTAATCTCTTAACTCACCTAAACGTAAATCATATTCAGTTTGAGGATAAATATTTGAATTGTTATAGTAAATTGTAATATCAAAAATAGAGTAAAGATATTCAAGTGGCCAACTATTACACACAGCACAACAAGACTGCATTAAAAGTTTAGGTTTATTCTCCAACCGTTTGAGTTCTTCTATTTTCTCAATTTCCCATTGATAATCCGTTAATTTTCTCATTGTATGATCATTGAATCCCCAAAACTAAAGAAACGATACTTCTCTTCAATTGCTGTATGATATGCCTTCATTATATACTCACGATTCGCAAAAGCACTTACTAACATTACGAGCGTAGACTTCGGTAAATGAAAATTAGTGATTAAACAATCGATTGCCATAAATTGATAACCTGGTTTTATAAAGATGGATGTAGAACTTGCCTCTTTTATAAATCTTCCATGTTTTTGCATCTGTGATTCAAGTGTACGAACAGAGGTTGTCCCTACCGCAATAATTCTACGATTTTCTTTCTTAGCCAGATTTAGAATTTCACTGCTCTCTTGTGATACTTCATATACTTCTTCATGCATCACATGATTTGACACATCATCCACATCAACTGGTTTAAATGTACCTAAACCGACGTGTAGAGTTATTGGGCAGATAATAATGCCCTTTTCTTTTATTTTATCGAGTAACTCAGTTGTAAAGTGTAATCCTGCGGTAGGAGCTGCAGCACTGCCATTATTCTTGGCATATACAGTTTGATAACGTTCAGGATCATCTAGTTTCTCTTTGATATAGGGTGGTAAAGGTACTGTTCCAAGTTCAGCTAAAATCTCTAAGAATACTCCTTCACTGATAATCTTAAATCGTCTTAGTCCTTGTTCTAGAAATTCAATACATTCAAATTTTAAGCGTCCATCCCCAAAACTAACGATTGTCCCAACTTTAACCGCTCGTGCATTTCGAACCATGCATAAAACGGTGTCATTTTCATGACGTAAGATTAAACATTCTATATGTGCATGAGTATCTTCTTTTACTCCAAATAAACGAGCTGGTAACACTCGTGTATCATTTAGCACTAAAACATCACCTTTATTTAAATAATCAATTATGTCACTAAAGTGCTTATGTTCAATACTCTCATCTTTTCGATTAAGAACAAGTAAACGAGATGCGCTTCTGTTTTCTAAAGGATGTTGGGCTATTAATTCATGGGGTAAGTGAAAATCAAAATCACTCGTTTTCATTAGAATCCTCTTGAATCGATACTGTTTAAGTTGTGTTTCTTAAAATATTCTTCTTTAAAATCTAAGAAACGATCTTCTTGTATCGCTAAACGCACTTCTTCAGTTAACTTAATCAAGAAACGTAAATTATGGATGGATAACAATCGTTGACCCAATCCTTCATTACATTTTACTAAGTGTCTTAAGTAAGCACGCGTATAATTCTTACAGGTATAACAATCACATTTTTCATCAATTGGTCTAAAATCAGATTCATTCTTCGCATTACGAATATTGAGTCTTCCCTCTGATGTCATAAGTGTTCCGTGTCTTGCAATACGTGTAGGTAAAACACAATCAAACATATCAACGCCACGTAAAACACCTTCTAGAATCGCATCCGTTGATCCAACTCCCATTAAATAACGTGGTTTTTCAAGAGGTAAATGTTTTATCGCATAATCAATCATCTTGTACATCGTCTCTTTAGTTTCACCAACCGATGTGCCACCGATTGAATAACCAACAAAATCCATCTCAACAAGTGATTTAGCAGAGTATTCTCGTAGATCTTCAAATTCTCCACCTTGAACAATCCCAAATAGAGCTTGTGCTGGATTATTATGAACATCCTTACCTCTTTTTGCCCAACGCAAGGTGCGCTCTACACTTTGTTTCATATAGTCATAGCTTGCTGGATATGGCGGACATTCATCAAAACTCATGATAATATCTGCCCCTAAATCATTTTGGATTTGTATCGCTTTTTCAGGTGATAAAAACAAAGAATCACCATTGAGATGATTTTTAAAATAAACGCCTTCTTCTGTAATCTTTCGATTTTCAGAAAGTGAAAAAACCTGGAATCCACCAGAATCCGTTAAAATTGGATTTTTCACATTCATAAACTTATGTAAGCCACCTGCTTGTTTAACAATATTCTCGCCAGGTCTTAGCCATAGATGATAGGTATTAGCTAAAATAACACCTGCATTAATCTCTTGAATTTCTTCAGGTGATAAATACTTTACTGTCGCAAGTGTACCTACAGGCATAAACATGGGTGTTAATACATCTCCGTGGGGAGTATGTAAAATACCACAACGAGCTCCAGATTGTTTACAAACATGGGTTATTTCAAATGAAAATTCACTCATATTATTCCTCATTCAATGCATTCAATGCGTCTTCTTCTTCAATTCTTGATTGTCGATTAGCAGACTTACGTTCATGTGCTTTCAAATATTTTTTACGTAAACGGATTGCGGCTGGTGTTACTTCAACCAACTCATCATCATTAATAAACTCAACGGCATATTCAAGTGTTAGTTGACGAGGTGTAACTAAACGCATTGCCTCATCATTTCCAGCAGAACGAATTGCGGTCAACTTCTTGTTCTTAGTTGGATTAACTTCCATATCTAAATCACGTGAAGCCATTCCAATAATCATACCTTCATAAACTTCAGTTTGAGGCCCAATAAAGAACATACCTCTTTCTTGAAGATTGAAGATAGAATAAGTCATTGCTACACCTGCTTCAGTTGAAATCATAGATCCATTTGAACGCTTAGGCATTTCACCTACATACTCAGTATATCCCGCAAATTGACGAATAATCGTACCTTCTCCACGAGTATCATTGATGAATTCACTACGATAACCAATTAATGCACGAGTCGGAGCCTTCCAAGTAATGGTTACATAACCACCCTTTTCATCCATATTTTCCATTTGTGCTTTTCTTAGATTTAATTTAGAAATTACAACACCACTGTATTCCTCTGGAACAGTCGTGATAACTTCTTCAGTAGGTTCCATACGTTTACCATCGACATATCGATAAATAACTTCAGGACGACTAACCGCTAGTTCATACCCTTCACGACGCATGTTTTCAACTAGAATCGTTAGATGTAATTCACCACGACCAGATACTTTAAATTTATTCGTTGATTCAAGTGATTCTACTTTTAACCCAACGTTAACTTCCAATTCTTTCATTAATCGTTCTTTAATATTACGTGAAGTGACATACTTACCACTCTTACCTGCAAATGGTGAATCATTCACTAAAAAGTTCATGGAAAGTGTTGGTTCTTCAATTGTAATCATAGGCATTGCTTGAATATTATTTGGATCACACAATGTATCACCAATATAAACATCCTGAATTCCACCGATAATGACAATATCTCCACTATGTACTTCTTGAACAGGAATACGTTTTAAACCTTCATACGTAAACAATTGTGAAATCGTTTGACGAATACTGGATTGCCCACGAACAACCATAATGGATTGTCCAACACGCAATGTTCCCTTATATAAACGTCCAATCCCTAAACGACCAATATATTCATCATACGCTAATGAACTAACTTGTAATTGAGTTGGTTCATCATCCAAATCAGGATAGGTTCCAACATGTTTAATGATTGTTTCAAATAATGGTTGTAAATCTGTATTGGTATCTTCCATCTTATACTTAACTACACCTTGACGAGCAACCCCATATAAAATAGGGAAATCGAGCTGTTCATCATTCGCATCAAGTGATAAGAATAGATCATAAACTAGATCCACAACTTCTTCTGCACGTTGGTCTTGTTTATCAATCTTATTAATTAATAGAATTGGTTTTAAACCCAATTCAAGTGATTTTTGTAATACAAATCGAGTCTGAGGCATTGGACCTTCACTAGAGTCAACTAACAAGATAACAGTATCTACAGTACGAATAATACGTTCTACTTCAGATGAAAAATCCGCATGGCCTGGCGTATCTACAATGTTAATTTTTGTGTCACCAACCATAATACTACAATTCTTTGAATAGATCGTAATTCCTCTTTCACGTTCTAAATCATTCGAGTCCATGACTTGTTCAACATGTACTTCATTTTGTCTAAAGACATTGGACTGATCTAAAAACGCATCAACTAATGTACTTTTCCCTGCATCTACGTGAGCGATAACCGCTATATTAATAATCTTTTTATTTCTCATTAAGGTCCTCTTTTACTAAACTAAAGCATTATATCACATTTGATACAACACATGTAAAATATCTTTCACATAGCTTTCACACTAAGCGTTTGAACATTCTATATAATATAGACAAGAAAAACAAATGACCTTTCCTTCTGAATCTTCATTTCCCTCCCTTATAGCCAGAAGGACACGATATAAACTATTAGAAGCGAGTTATCTCGCTTTTAATCTGCCTTTTATTTATAATAACCTTATGCAAATTCAACACAAACTCGTACAGTGGTACTTAGAAAATAAAAGAGATTTACCTTTTCGTATAAATCAAGATCCATATCGTGTATGGATAAGTGAAATCATGGCCCAACAAACCCAAATAGATACACTTATTCCATACTATGAAAGATGGATGAATCAATATCCTACACTGGAACATTTATCATTGTCAGAGGATGAAGAACTCTATCGATTATGGGAAGGTTTGGGTTATTATTCTAGGGTTAAAAATATTAAGAAAGCTGCACTCATCATTAAACAAGATTTTAATAATGTATTCCCTAACATAAAAGAAGATATCGAGAAATTACCTGGAATTGGTGATTATACATCAAGCGCAATTGCTTCGATTTGTTTCAATGAAAAAACAGCTGCTATCGATGGAAATGTTAAACGGGTAATGAGCAGATTGTATACTCTTGATGAAAACTTAGATAAGAAATATTTCTATACGTTTGTAAAATCCCAAATTGAAGAATGGATGAATTCTGTAGAACCTACACATTTAACACAAGCCTTAATGGAGCTAGGTGCACTAATATGCAATAAACCTGCAAAATGTGATATATGCCCTCTTAAATCAATGTGTAATGCGTATGTTACGAATACAGTAAATGATTATCCAAAACCAACTAAACAACTCTCTAAAAAAGAAGAAACAATTGATATTGTGTTGTGTATGAATAATCAAAATCAATTCGCACTAACATTAGATCATAACGATAAACTTATGAGTGGTTATTATCGACTGCCGAGACTAGATCAATTCAATCAAATTGATTTAACATTTGATAAATCAGTTAAACATATATTTAGTCATAAGATTTGGAATATTAATTTCTATGTTGCTAATATAAATGAATCATCTTCTGATTTTATTTGGGTCACAAAAAAAGAGAGTGAAACACTCCCTATTATTACCGTTCATCGTAATTATCTAAAAGAAAAATTTATTTAGAGTTTTCTTGAATTCAAGAATACTCTTTTTTTCAATTTGAGATACTTGATAACCTAAGTTAATCGCATTCTTACCTTGTCCAAATGAGAAAATCCCAATCTTCTTATCAAACACATTAATATTATAGTCTGATAAACTTAACATCGCATTGGTTGATTGATTCGCCATTAGGTCAATAATTCGTCCACCAATTTCAGTTACCTTTGAACTTCCTTGGTATTCATTAAAGCTATCCATAGAAATCGATAATACTTTTTCCAATCCCATACTCTTGAGTGGCGCAACAGGTACATTCATCAATACACCACCATCCACAAGTTGCATATCTCTAAAATTCATTGTCGCAAACACCATTGGGAATGAACAAGACGCACGAATCGCATCAATCAGTAAGACATCATCCATGATAATGAAATACTTATAAGGTGATTTGATTAATTCTTTACGGTTGGTAAAGTAAACAATTTTACCACTTATCAAATCAACTGATGTAATCACTAATGGGAATTTAACATCCTTAATGTATTTAATATTATACTGTTCAAATTCTTCCTCAATTATTCTTACAAATCGACTTGGATCAATTAGTCCAGTTATAGATCGTGTAATTAAAGGAAATACTTGTGCATTGGATGCGTCTAATAACTTTTCATCTATGATGATTTTTTCAATCTTTAAAATACTATTCTCTACTTGATTAATGGGAATATCATGCGCTAAGAGTGTCGCAATAATTGAACCCATACTCGTACCAGAGAATCCATCAAACTTAAAACCATTTTCCTTAAGAAACCTTACGACTCCAACTTGACTAAATGCCTTAATCCCACCACCACTTAATGCTAGTCCACATTTTTTTCGCATAGTTCACCTAATAGGATATTTCATCCTCATCTAACCATTCAAATCCATCTCTTTGAAGCATTTCATCCGCTTCTTTAGGCCCTTGTGAGTTAGCTGGATATAAAACTAAAGGACGATTTTCAATTTTAACTAATTCACGAACGGATTCCCCAAATTTCCAACTCATTTCTACAATCTGCCATGGTGTAAATAAAGTATCATCATGTCCAAACGCATCATCTAAAAGTCTTTCATACGCTTCAGGCGTATTAATCCGATTTTCTAAGATACAACTTTGACAAAAATCCATCTTCACATCTGTAATTGTATTGATTGTGCCTGGTTTCTTCGCATTAAAACTCAAACTAATCCCTTCATCCGGTTGAACTTTTATGGTAATTACTTCTTGATGCAAGTTTGAATATAAATTTGACGATGATGGTTTAAAAATAATTTTTATATACGTCGCACGTTGTTTCAGACGTTTTCCTGTGCGAAGATAAATCGGTACATTTTTTAGTTGTCCTTTATTGATATGAATTTTAACAGCCGCATATGTTTCAATCTGTGAATTTGGATGTACATTCTTTTCATCACGATACGCTAAGAACTTATCGTTTTTATCGTATTGACCTAATACGATATCATCTAAACTTATACCTTCCATAATACTCTTCTGTTTCACTAACATGTCCGAACTGTTTAAGGTATTTGGTTTATCCATCACGACATAGCTCATAATCTGTAATAAATGATTCTGTAACATATCTTTCAATGCGCCGGCTTGTTCATAGTACGAACCACGTGTTTCAACCCCAACAATCTCAGATGCGGTGATTTGAATTTGTTCGATATTATCATGGTTCCATACTGATTCAAACATACGATTACCAAATCGTATCGCAAGAATATTCTGTATCATTTCTTTACCTAAATAATGATCGATATGATATAAATTCTCAAAACCAAACAAATTTGTTAATACTTTATTAACCTCAATCGCATGTTCAAGTGAATCTCCAAAAGGTTTTTCTAAGATCACCCGATGTTTAAAATCACTTAAATAGTTCACATGATTTAAACCCTCTGCGATAACTGTAAAGTATTCAGGCGCAACCGCAAAGTAGTATAAGTTATCTAATCCAACTGGATAGTCCAATAAAGTGGAGTAAGCATCTTTGTTTGTGAACTCCATTTTTATGTATTGAATATGTTTCACAAACTCATTAAACGTTTCTTGATTAAACGAAAAACGAGTTTGTTTCTTGATCCAAGGTTCAATAATTGCGATATATTCATCTTTACTGTACTCTTTTCGTCCAATACAACGAATAACCGTATCATCGGTTAATCGATTACGATGTTTTAAATGATACAAAGCAGGTAAAAGTTTGCGATATGTTAAATCACCGGTTGATCCAAAAATAGTAAAGACAAGACTCGGATTCTTAAACATCTTTTCCCCAACTTTCAAAGTGGAAGGATCCATCACGATCCAAACGTTCATAGGTATGAGCACCGAAATAATCACGTTGTGCTTGAACTAGATTTGTACTGAGTGAATCACTACGATAGGCATCATAATAACTAATCGCGGAGTTTAAAGCTGGAACTGGAATTCCACTTAAGATCGCAATTGAGTTGATTTCGCGTAATGCGCTTAATCCTTTTTTAACGATATCCATGAAGTAGTCATCTAATAATAAATTTTCTAAATTAGGGTTCTTTTCATATGCTTCCGCAATACGATTCAAGAATTGAGCACGAATAATACAGCCACCTCTAAAGATCTTTGAAATTGATTTAAAATCAAGACTCCAGTTGTAATGTTTCGCTGCTTCAGCTAATAACACAAAACCTTGAGCATATGAAACAATTTTAGATAAATAAAGAGCTAATCTTACTTTTTCAATAAAATCAGTGCGATTAACATCCATCTTGATTGTACTAATAGGTAGTACTTTCTTAGCGTGTAAACGTTCATTACGACGAGCTGAAATAAATCGTGCAAATACAGCACTTGTAATGACAGAAGTATGAACACCTAAGTCCATGGATTCTTTTGTCGTCCAAATGCCAGTACCTTTTTGACCTGCATTGTCTTTAATCACATCAATAATATCTGAATCACTCAAATCATCTTTTGTGTTAAAAATATGACTCGTAATTTCAATTAAATAGGAATTTAAGTCTCCCTTATTCCATTCAGTAAAGACTTCAGCTAATTCCTTGTTCGTTAATCCAGCTACATCTTTTAATAAATGATACGCTTCAGAAATAAGCTCCATATCTCCATATTCAATTCCATTGTGCACCATTTTAACATAGTGTCCTGCGCCATCCGTCCCAATGTATGTCGTACATGGTTCTCCATCTACTTTCGCTGAGATAGCCTCTAAAATAGGTTTTAGATGTGCATGAGCCTCTAAACTACCACCAGGCATAATCGCTGGACCAAATCTAGCACCCTCTTCACCACCTGAAACACCCATACCAACAAAATTAAACCCTAAATCACGATAATATTTCTCTCTACGAATTGTATCTAAATAGAAAGAATTCCCTGCATCAACCACAATATCCCCTTTATCAATAAGAGGGATTAATTGTTCCAAGATAGCATCAACCGGTTTTCCAGCCTTTACCATTAAAATAATTTTACGAGGCAACTCAAGTTCTGACACAAACTCTTCAAGAGTCTTAGCACCAACCAAACCTGAATTAGGATTTTCATTCAATACTTCTTGCATAACATCCGTTGTACGATTGTAAATCACAACAGAATAACCATGATCTGCGATATTCAACGCAAGATTCTTACCCATAACAGCCATTCCAATTACACCAATATTTTTCTTCATACCTATCTCCTTATTTTTATTGTATCGTATATCCAATCAATTTATTCAACAATTATATTCTCTTCAAATGATTTACGACTACCTGGATTCTCTCTTAATTGATTTGATTCACTTAACAATGATTTATCCCCAAGATATCCAATCGCAATCATCAAGACAATATCGTATTCATCACTTATATTAAAACTCTCTCGAATCTTTTCTTTATCAAATCCACCCATAGGATGAGCAATTAATCCTCTATTCGTAGCCTCTAAACTTAAAAACGCAAAAGCACTACCACTATCAAATACATTATATTTATTCTCTTTCCCATTACGCGCATGAAAGCGATGAGATAATAAACAAACTAAAACAGGTGCTTGATTAGCCCATTCTTGATTACTTGATGTCAAACTATCTCTAAGTTTTAAGAGTACATCATTTTCATATCCAAGGATAAAACGCCAAGGTTGTTCATTCATGGATGAAGGCGCATAACTAGCCGCTTCTATTAATGCATAAATATCATCTTTTTTGACTCTTTGATTACTAAATGCCCGTGCAGACCATCGATTTCTTATCACTTCTAGTAGTTCGTATTTAAATGTTCTCATAAAACTCCTTAACTCAATGGATTGATTATAACATAGGTACTTTTTTCGAGATTTCAATGTGCTCACAAAAAAGCCAAAGAAATCTTTGGCTATTGTTCTAAACTATTTTTAACTTTAATAAAACACTCAATTGCTTGATCCAGTTGTGCTTTAGTATGCGCTGCACTAACCATAACGCGGACTCTTCCTGTTCCTTTTGGGACAGTTGGAAAAATGATAGGTGAAACATAAACACCTTCATTTAATAATGTCTTAGAAAATAATACAGTCTTCGCTTCATCTCCAATAAACACAGGTGTTATTGGTGTTTCAGAATGTCCAATATTAAATCCAGCCTTTTTCATCTTCTCTTTAAAATAATTCGCATTATCCCAACAAGCCTTAGTATATTCATCCGATTCACTCAACATTTTTACTGCTTCAATTAAAGGTGCGACTACTGCAGGAGGTAAATATGTTGAAAATAATAATGGACGTGCACGATGCGCTAACCATTCTTTCATAATCTTTTTACCAGCCACATATCCTCCAATCACTCCAAATGCTTTAGATAACGTCCCTATCGTAAAATCAATGCGTCCATGTAGATGGAAATGATCCACAGTTCCTCTACCATTTTCACCTAAAACGCCTGATCCATGAGCATCATCAACATAGGTCAAACATTTATATTTCTCAGCTAATTCAACGATTTCAGGTAACTTTGCCAAATCACCATCCATTGAGAATACCCCATCGGTAATAATTAAGACTTGATTATATTGTGCCCTTTTTTCGATTAAAACTCGTTCTAAATCATTCATGTCAGAATGCTTAAAAACTGCTTTATCAGCACGAGATAAACGTACTCCATCAATGATTGACGCATGATTAAGTTCATCCGATATAATTAAATCTCCTGCTTGAGTAATGGCCTGAATCACACCCGCATTACAATTAAACCCAGATTGAAACAACATAACCGCTTCTTCTTTTTTAAACTTCGCCAGTGCTTCTTCTAACTCTTCATGTAAGTTTAAGTTGCCTGCAATAGTTTTAACCGCTCCAGCCCCAACACCATATTTCTCAATCGCATCGATAGCAGCTTTCTTTAAACGAGGATGTGTCGCAAAGCCTAGATAGTTATTCGAACATAGATTTATAACGGATTTACCATCAATAATAACTTCCGCATCATTTGCGGACTCTAATACTGGTATTTTCCGATATACCCCTTGATCCTTTAAATCATGAACTTGTTTACTTAAGAAATCCAAATCATGAATGTTAGTCATTTGTCTTCTCCTGATTGAACATTAAAACGATTTTGCCACAATTACCACTTTCCATTAACTCCATTGCCTTTTGATACTCAGTGTAATGTAACTTGTGTGTAACAATATCCTTTAAATGTAACTTACCACTTTGTATCAAACCTTTTACTTGATACCAAGTTTCATACATCTTACGACCTGTAATACCATGAATTGTAATACCTTTAAATACGATATGATTAGCGACATCAATCTCAATTTTCTTGGTAGGTACACCTAGAATAGAGATATGTCCACCTAATTTAAGATAGTCAAACGCTTGATTAAGCGCGATTCCATTTCCTGACATTTCACATACAACATCAACACCTGAACCATCGGTAAAATCAAGAATTTGTTGAACAAGATCTTGATTGAGTGCATTTAAACAAACATCTGCCCCAATCTTCTTCGCTAAGTTTAATCGATACTCATTCACATCAATCGCAAATACACGAGAGGCTCCTACCGCTTTCGCTACATCCACCGCCATGATTCCAATTGGCCCAACCCCAACAACCGCAACTGTTTTACCTATCACATCTTGTGCTAAAACCGTATGCACCGCATTTCCTAAAGGTTCTTGAATCGACAAATATTCTGGTGGAACACTTGGGTCATTCTTCCATGCATTTGCGGCTGGAATAGCGACATATTGTGCAAATGCCCCATCCCGATCAACGCCTAAAACAGAAGTATTTTTACAAATATGAGCACGACCAGTTAAACAGAATTCACATTCATTACATACGACATGTGTTTCCGCAGATACGATATCCCCTATTTTAACTGTGTTGACGCGACTTCCAATCTTCACAACTTCGCCCGCAAGTTCATGCCCCATTGTTTGAGGAATATTTTTAATTCGATTTTGTGCCCAATTATCCCAAGTATATATATGAACATCTGTACCACACACAGATGCGGCTAAGACTTTAACTAATATTTCATCATCTTTTATTGTTGGAATGTCTTTTGTGATTAATTCCATTCCCTTTTTTGGTTCGATTTTGCTTAAGCTTATCATTTTCGTGTCCATGATAGTACTCCATTTATGTTTATTTCTATTGTATCACAATCCCTATAATTTCTATGATTTCAAAGAAAAAATCGCATAAGCGATTTAATATTTTATATAACCAAAACTTTCCATAAGACGAGTAAAATCAATCACAAAATCAAGTTCACTCCCCCAATCAAAACTAAATAAAGCTCCCTGACCAGCACCTGATCCAATCGCAATAATTTCTGTTTTTTGATTTACTTATTTTAACATAATACTTAAACTTACTCGATTCTTTACTCGCATAAAATACTTTTCATAAACCATTAAATACGAATCAGAATCAATAGACCCTTCATCCACAAACACAAGCGATAGTACGGTTTTAGGTAATTCTTGTTTAATCCATTGAATTGTTTGATGAATTGGATAATCACCAATAAGATGTACGACAGCCATCTTAATCCTCCACAATAAACTGAATGCCTAAACAATCCAATCCTGTATGAGACGCTATAACAGCCGCAATCGCATGAATTGATATACTTGATTCTGAATATCCTTTAGACATTAATAGTTCTTTTGCCATTTCGCAACGTTCATCCGCAGCGCTATGAATTATATATATTCTAACATTCTTGCCTTTGAATGTTTGATCTAATGTATCAATTGCTAATTCAAGAGCTTTACGATCGGTTCTTACTTTGTTTAACACATCAATCTTACCTAAAACAGATTGATTTAACTGTAAAACAGGACGAATCTTAAACATATTCGCAAGTGATGCGGCAAGTGGAGTTAAGCGTCCACCTTGTTTCAAATAATCTAAATCATTTGGAAGAATAATGGTATTTGATAACTCAATAACTCGATTTAACTCATTCACAATAAATTCCGCTTCTTTATTCTGATTTACGTATTTTTGAGCTAAACGTGCACAATGATTCTGAATCATACATGTACTATAAACATCTACTAAGTGTAAATTGATATTTGCTTCTTGAGCCGCAATCGTGATGGATTGAAACGTACTGGATAATCCTGATGTTAGTGGAAGTGCGACAACATCTGTATATCCTAAATTCTTTATTTTAACTAAAATATTTTCAATACTTTGATATAAAGGTGTTGAAGTCTTTGGATGTTTCTTTTCTTCTAACATGGTATAAAGCTCATTTAACTGAATTTCAACCCCGTCTTGATATGTTTTACCATCCACCATCACAAGTAATGGAAGTACAAACATTCCAAGTTCATTAGCCTCTTTTTGACTAATTCCACTCCCTGAATCTGTTAATATCGCTATTTTTCTCATCATAAACTCCTTATTCATAAATGTCATTATACACTAGATTTTATTTAGAAATTTCAAAAAATTACCAAACAACGATTAAAAAATAAAAGTCTAGTATTAACTAGACTCTATAGGTTACTATTCTTATTCTCTTTATCCTCGTACATACGTTTATCCGCAACTTCTAAAAGATCACCTAAACTCTCACCATCAATCGGAAATGTCGCTATTCCAAAACTAAAGTTAGAGTAAACTGTATTGCCATTAATTAACATTGGGTTTTTATTTATTTCCAACTCTATCTGTTGAATTTTGCGATGTAAATCATCGAAACTTGAACCAATAAACAATCCAATAAACTCATCCCCACCATATCGAGCAATCACATCACTATTACGTGTATACGACTGAATTTCAGTTGCTATTCGTTTAATAGCTAAATCACCAACATTATGTCCATATAGATCATTCACGATTTTCAAATCATCCACATCAAACAAAATTAAATGAAATTCTTCTTCATAACGACTTGCACGACGTTTATAAACAAGGAATTGCTCCTCAAAGTAATGACGATTATAGAGTTTTGTAAGTGGATCAAACATTGCTAATCGAGATTTCTCTATATATGACAATTGATTGGATATCGCAATCTGTACATTCGTACTAATAAATTCCATCGATGCATAATCATTCTCATCAAACGCATTCTCATTTAACGAATCAAGATTAATTATTCCATACATTTC
This sequence comes from Bacillota bacterium, assembly GCA_021847325.1. Lineage (GTDB taxonomy): Bacteria > Bacillota_I > Bacilli_A > Erysipelotrichales > Erysipelotrichaceae > UBA2212. The sequence continues at coordinate 662 of JAJZTY010000001.1, read as the reverse complement.
ACCATTGATATAAATAGGCGCACTAATCTCAGACTTAATATAAACTTCATCCCCTGCATATGTCTTTACAGGATAAAACTGATCATTCATTTCAATTTTCTTTATATTTGAAATCCGATCCATCTTACCATCTGTATTACGGTATAAGAACGAATCTACAACAGGCAGTTTAAATTCTTCAATACTCTTATCAAAACCAATATAAGATACTACCTCAAAAACATCATTATTCTTTATAAAGATTGAACCTAACGATGCGTTTTCTAATGCTTTTAATGCATTCGACAAAATAAGATAAAATGTTCGATTCAAGTCAGTCACATTTACAATAGACTGGTTGATTTCCAACATATATTGTCTTAACTTGGATAATCGTAAAATTTCTCCGTCATTCAAAATCTTATCTATTTTTTCAATGATGTATACGATAACTGCTGTTTTACCTTGATATTCAACTAACTCACCTATTGTACTAAGCCAAATTTTTTCTAACTTTGGATTGAGTAAAATGAGTTCAACTCTTTTAGGTTTATAAGCATCATGAAATGAATGGTAAATATCAACATATGAAATATTATAGTTCTCACTACAGAACATTAGTTCAACTTTTTTATCAAAATACAATGGACCATCCTGATTAAAAATAAGCACAGGAAAAGGAA
>JAJZTY010000164.1 GCA_021847325.1 Bacillota bacterium | reverse complement strand
ATCTTGCTCAATGGTGGTTCATCATCAATTACATTATTAAACAGTATAATTGTTCTTAGTATTTCTACAATGATACTTTTAGGAATAAATCGATATCTTATCAATAAAACATCAACTTAATAAGGTACTCTGTTATAGAAATTATCTACAACAGAGTATTTTTATAATGGTTAAAATCGTGTACAATATAGACCAAGTAAACTGAATAAGGAGAGAACTATGAGTAAAGATATCTGTGTTGTGGTAGATATGATCAATGGATTTATCAATGAAGGTGTATTAAGTGATCCAAGTATTAACCAAATTGTTCCAGAGACTGTGAAGGTTGTGGAACAATACTTATCTGAGAATAAAGATGTTCTATCGTTTCAAGATACACATACATTGTCATCCTTAGAGTTTGAGTTCTATCCTCCACATTGTTTAAAAGATACCAGTGAAAGTGAATTAATTCCTGAACTAAAACCATTTGAATCAAAAATGATTAAGGTAGAAAAGGACACAACCAATGGATTCTTTGCGGAGGGATTTCAAACTTATTTGAAAAATAATCCAGAGCTTGAATCTGTTACAGTGGTTGGATGTTGTACAGATATATGTGTATTACAGTTTGCACAAAGCTTAAAAACATACACACAAACGATTGGGAAACGATTAGAAATCAAAGTAGTAGAGAAAGCTGTAGATACATTCCATACACCTAATCATGATAAACAAGTATTTCATGATCAAGCCCTTAATTTAATGCGTAATGCAGGAATATTAGTGATATAACACGGGAAACCGTGTTTTTGTTTGTGAAAAAATTATTGAATGATTATTGGTTCATGCTAGAATAAAAACAGAATGAAAAACGAGATCATAAGAATACACGATTTAAGTAAATCCTATGGGAAGTTACAAGCGGTCAAAAACATTTCTTTAAATGTATACGAAGGAGAACTTTTCGCTTTTCTTGGACCCAATGGAGCTGGCAAATCCACTACGATCAACATACTCAGCACACTTTTAGAAAAAGATGCAGGAGAGATTGAGATTAACCAACATATTCTTGGAAAAGACAATGATAAAATACGTAATGATATTGGGATTGTCTTTCAAAAATCATTTTTAGATGATTTATTAACTGTAAAAGAGAATTTAATAACACGAGCTAGTTTTTATGGACTCGAAAAATCAGTGATTATGAAACGAATTAATACACTCAGTGAACAGTTATCACTTCATGAGTTCATTGATCGTCCTTATGGAAAACTCTCAGGTGGACAAAGACGTAGAGCAGATATAGCACGTGCCTTAGTTAATCATCCTAAAATTTTATTCTTAGATGAACCAACAACAGGGTTAGATCCTCAAACACGGCATAGTATTTGGACATACATTGAAGACTTACGTATCAAGCATAAAATGACGATCTTTCTTACAACGCATTATATGGAAGAGGCCTCAAAATGTGATCGAGTCTGTATCATAGATCATGGTGAAATTCTAGAATTGAAAACACCAAGAGAATTACGTGTTCAATATGCCCCAACACTTATGCGAATTAAAACAGATAGTTTAGATGATTCTTTAATTCAAAAATTCAATGTACCATTTCAAAAAACAAATGATGGATATGAAATAGTATTAAAGGAAAGTAAAGAAGCTTATCCTATTCTAGATACCTATCGTAATCAAATTGATCAATTTGAAGTTGTAGAAGGTACTATGGACACCGTTTTCTTAGCCTTAACAGGTAAAACAATCCGGGAGGATGAGTCATGAAAATAATATTTGCGCTCAGTAAACGTAATTTGAGACTATTTGTCAGAGATAAAGCATTAGTCTTCTTCTCTTTGTTATCTGTATTTATCATCCTTGGACTCTATGTTTTATTCCTAGGTGAAATCCAAGTCAATAATATTAAGCAATCCATAGGTATGGATCTACCAGAAATTGATGCCTTAGTCTATGCATGGATGTTGCCGGGATTAATCGCGGTAGCGAGTATGACCTTGTCGCTTGGAAATATGGGACGATTAGTGGATGATGCACAAGCAGAAAACTTAAATGATTTCTTAGTTTCACCACTTAAACGTTGGCAACTTATTCTATCTTATTTATTATCCAGTATTACTATTACAAGTGTTATTAGCGTATTGATGTTTGTATTAAGTATTGTGATTGTTAAGTTAAAAGGTGGTCCTTGGTTGAATATTGAACAAATCTTTCAATCATTAGGAATTATGATTCTCTTAATTATTTCATCCGCATTACTTAGTTTGTATATTGCCTCATGGGTAAAAACACAGAATACCTATGGAGTTGTGAACTCTATGGTGGGGACATTTATAGGGTTTGTGACAGGTGCGTATATGCCAATGGGTATTATGCCAGTATTTGTGCAGAATATGTTTAATATATTACCAGTTTCACTTGGGGCAAGTATACTTAGACAAATTTATTTAGGTCCGATTATGGATAAAGTATTTGCCCAGGCACCAATTGAAATGGTGAATGATTATCGATATTTCCAAGGAATTGATTTAAAAGTATTTGGGAATATATTAGAGCCAGACTTTATGTTAATTGTGATATTTGTAAGTATAGGAATTCTATTTATCTTGAATCTACTACGATTTAGTACGCTTAGTAAACGTAGTTAAGGCCAATTACTTGGCCT
>JAJZTY010000037.1:885-14710 GCA_021847325.1 Bacillota bacterium | reverse complement strand
TGCGCCTTTTTAAATGTTTATATCTGATTTTTGAATAATATCTTTAAGTATATTTGCAGAATGATTTAACTTTTCAGATTCATCATTGGATAATGGAATTGGAATGATTTTACGAATTCCGTTTCTACCTACAATACAAGGCATAGCCATGTAAACATCGTGTAAGTTATTTTCACCATCAAGTAATCCACTGACGGTTAGTATCGATTGTTCATCTCCAAGAATAGCTTCTGTAATACGTCGAACAGCCAACGCGACTGCATAATTGGTATATCCTTTTCGATTAATAATCTCATATGCCGCATGTTTAACTTCATCTGTAATATACTCTTTAAATTCTTCGTTAAATTCTAATTTATCTAACTTACAGTATTCTTCAATCCCCATACCTGCAATTTTGATTGTGCTCCATGCGGCTATTTCTGAATCGCCATGTTCACCAATAATATATGCGTGTATGTTACGAGCATCTACTTCGAATTGTTTTGATAATATTGATTTAAATCGTGATGTATCAAGAACTGTTCCAGAACCTATAACCCGATGTGCAGGAAGTCCTGAGAATTTATAAGTAATATAAGTTAAAATATCAACAGGGTTTGAAACAACGAGAAATAGAGCATTTGGACTAAATTGGACTAATTTTGGGACAATATCTTTGAATATTGGAATATTCTTATTTAAAATATCTAATCGAGTTTCACCAGGCTTTGGACCAATTCCTGCCGTAATAATAATCAAATCGGAATTAACGGTATCATCAATCAAACCAGCGGTTATGTTAACGGTTTTTACAAACGCTGCACCGTGGGTTAGATCCATCGCTTCAGCCTCAGATTTCTCACGATTAATATCAACTAAAACTATGTCGCTTACTAGCCCAGCATCCATAATCGCAAATGCGGTAGTAGAGCCTACAAATCCAGAACCAATAATAGAAACCTTACTTGTTTTCATAAGTGTCCTCCTGAGTTCATCTTAAACGTACAGACACTAAGTTTCAATGAATACGACCTGTAAAAAAAGGCACTACCTATGTAATGCCTTTTGACTATTCGACAAATATTCTGACATTCTCACCATCAGAGGTTTGAATATCGACAATCTCTCCAGTTTCACCGTCTTCTATTGCTTTCATAACCAAGTCCATATCGACACCTTTCATATCTATAGGTTGTCCATTAACATTCAATTGAGACGCAAGATTTACACCTGCTTTGATCAATGATATTGGGACATTGATACGTACGGTATCTCCATTAGCACTATCGACTAATATTCTTAATTTTTGTTTAGAATTCTGTGGTTTAACAACACTTTGAGTCGGTGTTTCTAGTGCTTCAAGTAGTTTAGCGGCTTCTTCGATATTGATGTCTCCATCTTTTACCATCTGTAAAATTTGTTCCTTTGTGTTCATATTTCTCCTTATTTCTTGAGTAGAGTAAGTGCTTCATTAACACTTATTTCTTTGTTCTTAATCTTAGTTAGTATATCTTCTGTATTTGGATTTGGTTCTTTTGATTCTCTTGTTTCAAATCCCATCTTAGTCACAACTTGTTCCAACATTTTCTTAACAGTTGGATAAGAAACATCCAATTCCTTTTCCATTTCCTTAATATTTCCATAGACTCGAATAAATGTTTCGATAAAATTCAATTCTTCTTTATTCAAATAACTAAACCGCGATAATTCAAATTCACCCGTTATTTCTGTATGACATACATTACAACTCAATCGTGTTGCCAATAGGGAATTTTGACAAACAGGACATGTTCCAATTACTTCTTTTCGCATAAAGCCTCCTTATAGGATGTCGATTTTAATAATCGCATCTTTTGTTTGAACATCAACTAATGTAAATGCTTCTTCATCATTCAACTCCATGGCCATGGTTTCTAAAAACTGAATGATACTATCTTTATTAGCTCGAATAAATTCTGTTGCTTCTTTATCTTTTGAAAAACTTGTTCCCCAAAGCCCTAACTTTACAAAACGAATAGCGGTGTTAAAACTGATCTTTGGTAAATGGATTTTTTTACCATCTGCGTCTATGTGTATCTTAATTTTTCTTTTCATAGAATCTCCTTTTATAAATCAAACAACAATTAGCTAATAAAGAATGAATCAGTTTATACATAATTTAATGAACTAGTATGTGAAGAATGTTTAATTCATCGACTAAGATAAATGATTCTTCAATGTTCATATTTATGGGTAATCTTTCCAAATATTGGTTTAGATTGTTTTCATTTGAATGAACATAATCTTTCATTTCTTGATCTTTTTCAAAACTTGTACCCCAAGCTCTTAACTTCATAAAACGATATGGAGTGTTGAAGCTTTTAAGTTGTGTTTGAATGGTTTTATTTTCTGAGTCAAGACTCAATTTATTTTTTGCTTTCATACAGCCTCCTCACCTATATATTAATCCTAAATTTCTATATGTCAATAATAAAATTGATAAAATTAATAAATATATTAAAAAAATTAATATATAAATTAAAAACCCTTTAACAAGGGTTTCCAATTACTTTATTACGACCACTTCTTTTTGCTTCATATAAATACTTGTCAGCTTTATCAATTAACAACTCAATGGATTCATCAATATAGGAAGTATATCCTCCACTTATTGTAATTCGACCAACTTCATCAAATTCAGTTTCTTCTATTTTTTTGCGAATTCTTTCAGCTGCTTTTTGTGCATTTTCACAATTTGCATTAGGAAGAATTACAAGAAACTCTTCACCACCATATCGACCTACAGAATCATGACCTCTTATTGTATGACTTACAATTTCCGCTACCTTATTAAGAACTTTATCACCTATGATATGACCATAAGTATCATTTACATTTTTGAAGTTATCAATGTCTAACATCAGAATTGATAAGTATTCAAAGTTATACAAATGATGGTTCATTCGTTGCGATAATTCATCTAAAATCGCTCTACGATTCATAATTCCAGTTAATGGGTCGGTCAATGAAGATTTCTTAAGTTTTTGTTTTTCTTCTATTATTTTAAGTTCATTTAATTTTTTACTTGTAATATCAAAAACGATTCCAGCCGCTAGTAAAGCTTTTTGATTACTATCACGTTGTGTAACTTTTCCACGATCATAGAACCATTTGTACGATCCATCTTTTGCTTTAATGCGATATTCTACTTCATAGACATCACTTAAATTATCCATGTGATCTTTCATATTCTTCATCACAGGGAAATAATCATCAGGGTGTAAAAGGGTAGTAAAGAATGTATAAGGAGTTGGAGTAGGGATTTCTTCAATTGCATAACCTAAAGCCTGAGCTTTAAGCATATTAAAAACAACCTCTCCAGATTCAAAGTCTAAGTACCATTGACCCAGATTTCCTGACCAAGCAAACGTTAGAGTTGAATCATTTTCACGTAATAACTCTGAATTTAATCGTTCTAATTGTTCAATACGCTTAATCAATGCTTCTTTTGTGTAAAGGTTGTAGTTCATGTTGACCTCTGAGTTTACTCACTCTGATTGATTGGTTTTAATTCTTTATTTTCAATAAAGAAATCTCGCATACTCTTTCTTACATAACGTTCAATACGATTGTAATGAGTTTTTATTGGATAAGCTAACACGACATGCCAGTAAATCGGTTGATCAAATTGCTTTTCGACAATCCCATCAATACGAATATGGTTATGGATTGGTGCTGGGAGTATCGTTATATAATCACTTGATCGCGTGGATTCTAATAAGAAATCCCAAAGAGAGGATGATAAAACGATGTTTGGTTTTATATCTTCACTTTCAAATTTTTTCATCAATTGATGATGAATCATAAATGTCTCATTAAATATCGCAAGATTAGAACGATCTAAATCTGTCCATTTAATTTTTTCTTTTGTTGCTAATTCATTTTTATGACACATAAAGGCTGTCAATTGATCTTTGTGAATAATATCTTCTGCATAAATCTGATTATTCAAATTAGTTGGTTGTAAAATAACAACGAAATCAATTTCATGTAAAAGTAATTTACGTCGTAATTCATATGCACCTTCTTCAACGATGTTAAATCGTATTGTAGGATTTAATCGAATAATCTGTGATAAATACTCAGTAAACAATACAGTAAGCACTAAAGGAGGAATCCCAATTGTTACGTTTCCTTTTATACTACTTGAATTCTCATGTAATTCTTTATACATCATATTGTATTGTTCAATTACAATTTTGGCGTTTGAATAAAAGTTCTCACCACTAACGGTTAATCCATTCAATCGACCACTCATACGAGTAAAAAGCTCTATACCTTCATCATCCTCAAATTTACGAATATATTGAGTTAAAGCTGGTTGAGAAATATGGAGCTTTTTTGATGCGTTTGAGAGATTATAATCGCTTTCTACGATACATACAAAATATTTTAATTGTGTTATGTCCATAAATTAGTTCCTTGTCATAATCATAGACTATAAGTAAAACTTATACAAGTTATAAAATTAAACTATTTCACAAAAGATTGACTATCTAGTTAAATAATAGTGTAAGCGCTTTAGTATTTATAATTTTCATTAAAAGGAGAATAAAATGAGAAATGTTGTCATCGTTTCAGCTGTTCGTACCGCAATTGGTTCCTTTGGAGGTGTATTCAAAGATGTAAGTGCAGTCGAACTTGGAACAGCCGTTGTCAAAGAAGCCATAAGTAGAGCTAATATTCAACCAAATCAAGTCGAAGAATTAATTTTCGGGAATGTGTTATCTGCTGGATTAGGCCAAAATGTAGCAAGACAAGTTTCAGTTCATGCTGGATTACCAATTGAAACACCATCGTTCACTGTAAACAAAGTTTGTGGATCTGGACTTAAGACAGTAGCGCTTGCAGTACAAGCGATTTCAAATGGTGATGCGGATGTGATTGTAGCTGGTGGTACTGAAAATATGAGTCAATCAGCGTATGTCGTTCCAAGTGCTCGTTGGGGTCAACGTATGGGAAATGCATCTTTAGTCGATACGATGGTATACGATGGACTAACTGATGTATTTAATAACTACCATATGGGAATTACGGCTGAGAATATTGTAGAAAAATATGGTTTCACTCGTGAAGAGTTAGATCAATTCGCAGTAACTAGCCAATTAAGAGCTTCAAAAGCAATTGCAGATGGTAAGTTCAAAGATGAGATTGTCCCAATCGTTATCCCTCAGAAAAAAGGTGATGCGATTGTTGTAGATACGGATGAATATCCAAAACCAAATACAACGTTAGAAGGCTTAGCAAAATTACGTCCAGCATTCAAAAAAGATGGTGTTGTAACAGCAGCGAATTCTTCAGGAATTAATGATGGCGCAGCTGCTTTCGTTCTAATGAGTGAAGAGAAGGCAAAAGAATTGGGTTTAAAAGTTTTAGTTACTGTTAAATCTTATGCTTCTGCTGGTATTGCACCTGAAATTATGGGATGTGGACCAATACCTTCAACTAAGAAAGCATTGGCTAAAGCAGGTCTAACTGTAAATGATCTTGATTTAGTTGAAGCAAATGAAGCATTTGCAGCTCAAGCGTTAAGTGTTGTTAAGGATTTAGAATTAAATATCGATATTGTTAATGTAAATGGAGGAGCGATTGCATTAGGACACCCAATTGGTGCTAGTGGTGCTCGTATCCTTGTCACTTTGATTCACGAAATGATTAAGCGTGATGCTAAAACTGGTTTAGCAACTCTCTGCATCGGTGGTGGTCAAGGTATATCAATGATTGTTGAAAGATAGGAACTACAATGAATAAACTAATCAGTATTGAAGAAGCAGTTTCTAAAATAAAAGATGGTGATGTATTGATGATCGGTGGGTTTCTTAGTGTTGGAGCACCTCACAACCTAATTGACGCATTAGTTGCTAAAGGCACTAAGAACCTCACATTGATCTGTAATGATAGTGGATTTGTTGACAGTGGTGTAGGAAAACTTGTTGTGAATAAACAATTCAGCCGAGTTATTGCCTCACATATTGGAACAAACAAAGAAACTGGACGTCAAATGATGGAAGGTGAAACTGAAGTCATCCTTACTCCACAAGGAACATTAGCTGAACAAATTCGTTGTTCATGTTATGGATTAGGTGGATTCCTAACTCGTACTGGAGTTGGTACAATCGTACAAGAAGGTAAAGAAGTTGTTGAAATCGATGGTGTTAAGTATTTACTTGAAAAACCACTTAAAGCAGATTTCGCACTCATATTTGCTCATAAAGCAGATAAATATGGTAACTTGGTGTACCATGGTGCAGCTCAAAACTTTAACTCAGTAATGGCTGGTGCAGCTACGACAACGATTGTTGAAGTTCTAGAATATTCCGAAGAAGCATTAAATCCAGATATCGCTGAAACACCAGGTGTGTTTGTCAACTACATTGTGAAAGGGACTCGTTAAGATGGATAAGCAATTTGTACAAGAATATATTGCTCAACGTGTTGCGAAAGAATTACACGATGGAGATGTAGTTAACTTAGGAATTGGTTTACCAACATTGGTAGCGAACTATGTTCCTCATGATAAAGCTGTTATGTTCCAATCTGAAAATGGTTTCGTTGGGTTAGGTCCTACTCCTAGTGAAGAAAATCTTGATCCATATATCACCAATGCTGGTGGTAAACCTGTAACTATTAAGACGGGTGGAATCTTCTTCGATAGTGCTACATCATTTGGTATCATTCGTGGAGGACACGTAGACTTAACGGTCTTAGGTGCTCTACAAGTCGATGAAAAAGGAAATATTGCGAACTACATGATTCCTGGAAAAATGGTTCCAGGTATGGGTGGAGCAATGGATCTTATTTCCGGAGCGCGCAAAGTTATCGTCGCAATGGAACATACCGCTAAAGGAAGTGTTAAAATCCTAAAAGACTGTACACTCCCACTCACTGCCGCAAATGAAGTGAATCTAATTGTGACTGAAATGGGAGTTATGGAAGTCACTGAGAAGGGTTTAGTTCTTAAAGAAATTAATCCTGAGTTTAGTATAGAAGAAGTCCAAGCTGTAACAGAGCCTACTCTGATTATTGCGGAAGACTTAAAAAACATGGAAGTTTAATAGACTTGATCTATTAATCATAGACTTTTAACAAAGTACAATATAGGAGGTCAATAATGTTAAAAGATAAAGTGTGCATCGTCACAGGTGCCGCAAGTGGTATTGGTTTAGCCATTGCAGAAATGTTCGCGGCTGAACAAGCAAAAGTGGTTATGGTTGATATCAATGAAGCTCAACTAAAAGCACATTGCGAAAGATTAGGTTCTGAATATGTCGTTGCGGATCTTAGCAAACGCGAAGATTGCAAAAATGTAGTTGATGTTACAGCACGTCTTTTCGAAAAAGTTGATATTCTAGTAAACGTTGCTGGTATTCAAACAGTTTCACCAATCGAAGACTTCCCTGAAGATAAATGGGATTTCATGATCAACTTGATGTTAACTGCTCCATTCTTACTAACTCGTTATTCATGGCCATTCATGAAAGCACAAAAATGGGGACGTGTTATTAACCTTAACTCTATCCATGGATTAGTTGCTTCTGAGTTTAAATCAGCTTATGTCTCTGCAAAACATGGTCTATCCGGTTTAACTAAAACTACTGCTCTTGAAGGCGGACCATTCGGTATTACTGTTAACTCTATTTGCCCATCTTATGTGCAAACTCCACTTGTAGACAAACAAATTGCTGCTCAAGCTGCAACTCATGGAATTTCTGAAGAAGAAGTTGTTTCCAAGATCATGTTACAAAAAGCTGCTGTTAAGAAATTATTACAACCAAACGAAGTGGCAAGTGTTGTTAAATTCTTATGTACAGATGAAGCATCTATGATTACTGGATCAACAATGACAATTGATGGAGGTTGGACAGCAGCGTAAGCTGACTCCAACTTAAAAGGAGAAAGAAATGTTAAGTTTATTTGGTATATTCTTAGGTTTAGGCCTATTAATGTATTTAGCTTTAAAGGGTTATTCAATTATTTGGGTTGCGCCTCTATGTGCTGCAGTTGTAGCATTTACTGGTGGTTTAGATATTATCTCAACTTATATGGGTCCATATATGACAGGTTTAGTTGGTTTCGTCAAAACTTGGTTCCCAGCGTTTATGTTATCTGCTATTTTCGGTAATATGATGGAAACGACTGGCGCTGCTAAGTCTATCGCTATCGTATTAACAAAATGGTTAGGTGCTAAATTTGCTATTGCTTCTATCGTTATCTCTTGTGCAGTTCTTACTTTAGGTGGTGTTTCATTATTCGTTGTTGTATTCGCAATCTATCCATTAGCATTAGCAATCTTCAAAGAAGCAAACATTACTCGTAAACTCATCCCTGGTGCGATCGCTTTAGGTGCATTCACATTCACTATGACAGCTGTTCCAGGTACTCCACAAATCCAAAACTTAATTCCTATGCCTTACTTTGGAACAACTGCAACTGCAGCTCCAATCATGGGTCTTACCGCTACTGCAGTTCTATTCTTTGGTGGACTATACTACCTTGAATGGAAACGTAAAAAACACGAAGCTAACGGTGAAGTTTACTCTGAACCCGATGCAGCACATGCTGCTAAAGCTAAACAAAATGAAACATTGCCAAATGTATTCGTTGCGTTAATTCCACTAGTTGTTGTTATCGCTGTTCTAAACACTCTTCCATATTTCGTTAAATTCACTGAAGAACAACTTGCTGCAGGTCGTTCAACAAATGAATTTATCGTGTATGCACTATTATCCGGTATTGCTTTAGTTTCATTATTCAACTTCAACAAGAGAGAATTATTATTGAAGAGCTTAACAGTTGGTTCGCAAGGAGCTATCGGTGCTGTATTGAATACTTCCGCAGCTGTCGGTTTCGGTACAGTTGTACGCGCTGTTCCAGGATTTGCTGATTTAACTAATATGTTATTATCCATCCCTGGTAATCCGCTTATCTCTCTATCTGTAGCAGTTAACTTATTAGCAGGTGCTACAGGATCCGCTTCTGGTGGTATGGGTATCGCATTAGCAGCTTTAGGTGCTAAATACTTAGAATTATCTAGGACATCTGGTATCTCTGCTCAAGCATTCCACCGTATCGCTTCACTATCCTCTGGTGGTCTAGATACATTACCACATAATGGTGCTGTTCTAACTCTTCTAAATAATACAGGTATGACACATAAAGATTCTTACTTTGATATTATGGTTGTTTCACTAATTATGCCTATTATCGCTACAGTTCCAGCAATTATTCTTGCGGTTCTCGGAATTTACTAAACTCTAAATACTTTCCAATTTAAAACCCTATACAGTGTGTGGTATAGGGTTTTTCTTATTTCAATCTAGGATTCATTACATAAATTAGAATAAAACCTAATACAATTAATACAAATTTTCCAATATCTATTGATGTATCTGTTTTTAATGCATTTAGATTGGGAATTTTTTCTATATACATAATTTCCACAAAACTATTTCCATCTGGTTCAATAAATAGCGGTGAACCAATAACCGTTGAACTGCCACTATACACTTTTTCTTCAACAAAGAATTGATATCCTAAACTATAAGTATAACGATTGGGAATAATCTCATCTCTTTCACCCATAATTCGAGTATAACTTGTAATAGTTCCAAATGTGTTTGTTCCCAATAGTCCAATACTTACTAAGAATAATGAATATAGAATCATTATTAATCCAATAAAACTAATCAATAATCTCCATAAATTTGATTTCATTATTCAACAGGCTTCCATTCATAGACATAGTTTGTTCCCATACTTGGCCCAGCATAGAATATTACTCTAATTGCAAGTTTATCTCCCTCATTTTGACCATTTGGCATTTTTGCGGTAAGCGTATCACTCGCACTATAAACTTGTACGGTTTTATAAGTATCAACTTTCAAACTACTTTTACCATCTTTATTAACAAAATCTTCATATGCATTTGTTGTTAGACCAGGAGTCATATCCCATTCATCAATATCAGCATAAATGGAACCATTTGCTGTGTAATAAGAAAGATTATCTTCAGCAACACTAATACTTAAATCAAGACTTACAATTTCTTCACCTTTAATTATGCTAGGCGGAGTTGAACTGTTACCTTGAATAGTTGCACCTTCACCATGAATAACATCAGGGTCATAATAAGTATCTGTTTTTCCTAAGTAACTCCAAGTATAAGAATATGAACCAGGTGCAGAAGAAGCACTAGCGTTGTATACACCACCTGCATTTGTAGAATCAACTTCTTTTTGACCATCGAATGTGATGGTATCTACTAATACCCATGCATAACTTGGATTTCCTCCAATCGGTTTCAAATATTGACTTGATTTAAGATAATCATAAAAAGCTTTTCGATCTTTCTGATCATTAAAATGAACCCATTGTCGGATAATAATAGCGATTTGATCTGAGCTAAGATCTTTAACAACCTCAGGATCAATCATGTTTAATACGAATTCTTTTAATTGATATAACTTTTGTAATCGAAGTGTAGGGTTAAATGACTCTTCACCTTGGAAATACGTTTTATAATTCTTAGGACTCAATAAACCTTCATTTCTTAGTGCTTGTATAAATGCTTCTTCTTGTTTTTGTATATCCAATATCTCAGGTTCTTTGACTCGTCTTAAATCAAAATGAGCTTTAAGTGCATTATAGGCGTCTTTCACTATAGCGTCTTTTCCAGATTGCCCTAAGGTATTTGGATCAATGTTTCGCTCGGCACACCATTTTTCAATAATCATTAGTTCAGTTTGTCTTTGACCACCCCCTAGTGTAGTGAAAATCAAATCAAAATCCTGACTATCAGTAAATCCATATTTTCCTGACCCTTGTCCAATGTAGGCTTTATATGCCTTTTCTAATTCATTAGCTGTCCAATAATCAATTGTTTCTTTACCTTTTTGTACAGCAAACAATAATGTAGTTTCAACAATTTGCGCCTGTGGGACTGCAATTTTTAGCAAATTACCTACACCTTTTAATGCCTCAACATCATCACCATCTTTAAAAGCTAATGCGATTTTTGATAATGTAACACTATAATTGAACTGTTTTGCGAAGGCATCAGGATCACGTTCAATTACATTCATAATGGCCTTACCCATGAACTCAATGTATTTTTCAGTGAAAGCTTGTTTACCTGCATCTCCTTGTGAAGCAGAGTTTGCCATTTGAACTAATGCATCCATAGGTGATGTTCCACCTGAATCTAGCGAACTATCTTCTAAGAATGAAATCGTATCTGCAATCATTTGATTACGTTCACTACTCGATCCCGTCATACCTATTTGTTTAAATACTTCATCAAATTGATTTTTTGTGGCATTTAACAAATCTGAATCATGATTCTGTTTATTCCATTTATCAACCGCAATCTGTTTTGCGAAAGTTTCTATTTGATCTTGTTCACTTGGTATTCCAAAACCAAACATACTAAAGTGATAAACATGAAATGAAACTGTATTATTCTCTAAATTAATTGAATCTGGTAAGAAATATTCCCAACCATTATCGCCATAGTAACCAATAAATAAATCTTCATAACTATTATCTTTTGAATAAGAGTCTGGAATCTTAATGGTTACTAATCCATAATTTTGTAATCTGACATTTGCTTGTTCATTAATTGTGAACTCAACAGGTGCGCTTAATAAAGTAAAGGAACCAGATTCTAAATTAGTTCTCTCTTCTTCTGAAACAACTCGCATTGTAAGGCTAACATCATCCTGAAAACTTTCTTCTCCTAACTTCAATTCCCAGTAACTCTTGTTTAGGTCGCCAATTGTGGTCTTTTCATTGAGTTTTACAGTTTTCTTAAACTCAAATCCATCTTCACTACTACCATTTGAACAGGCACTGAGTAATAAGCTAATAGAAACAAATAATAAAAATAGTTTACGCATAGAACTTTCCTTTCCCCCAAAAGTTGAGAGCTTCTTTTATTTCGTCATGATTATTTTGTGGAGTGATTATAATCTTTTGATTCAATCGATTCGTACAAATAAATGATTTGTTTTTAATTTTAATTGATTTAATTTGTGACCAAGTAAAACGCTGTACTTGATTATTTTGAGATAATATTCCTATAGATGTAGCAATTGGAATTTTACTAAGAGTACCAACAAAAATTAAGAATATATTCAGTTTGTTATTCTTACTGAGTTGAACTTTACTTGGTTCGGACTTTATTCCTTTTGAATCGATTGTAATTCTTAAACGTATTTTCTTAAACATTAATATGATTAAAATCATACTAAGTAACAAGAGGATAAATACGAGTACTATTCCTTCAACTGCTTGAATATATATTAAGAAAAGGACTAGGATACCAAATGGTAACCCAATTGCGATTAATAACTGAAATATTATGATACTTTGCTTGAAGGGATAAATCGTAACATCATACATTATTGAGTTCATAAATACCTATTATTTGTACATTCCTATTTTTTATTTTATTATAACTTTAAAATTTAAAAAGAAACATCCATTTTTTTATAATTTTGAAATTAAAATAATCATTAAACATAGTATTTTAGTGTAATTTGACTACTATTTATGACATATTATAAAAACATATGTAGTAGTACGTAAAAAAGTCTAAAATCAAGTGTATAAGTGTTGCAAGTCCTATTTTCAAGGTTTATTATAAGGGTACAAAGAATATCACAATTATATGTGTATTCATTTTAAGTAATTTTATAGATTTAATATAGGTAAACCAAGTGAAAACTTGGGCACAAAGTTCGACGTCTAAAGTATCGATGGATATCATGACCGGTCAACTGCAAATTTCTGCGGTAGACCGGTTTTTGTCTTATTGGGTACTGCAGTCTCACAACTTAATCGTAGTATAAAGGTAAACTAAGTGAAAGCTTAGGACACAAAGTTCGACGTCTAAAGTATCTCTTGATATTATGACCGGTCAATTGCACTATGCATTAGACCGGTTTTTTAAAAAAAGGGAGGAATTTTATGAAGAACTTACTCAACCGATTAACTAGAATAGTATTAATTTCAATTCTTTTAGCTGACCGAACGCCATTCTTGAATACTTATGCAGTAGATACAACCAAATACAAACTATTTATTGACATTAATGGTGTCTACAATGAGGGATGTGGTGGGGGTCTGTATGAATATCAAAGTGATAATTTTTTCACAGATATTTCTTGGCTTGAATCTGGACTAATCGCAGAAGCTGATGCTACAGATTTCTCAATAAATAAACTAGGTAAGTTGTATACAAACTTGTCTGATCCTAAACCTACTTTTACTGTTAAACAAGTAGAATTTCAAGGATCAAGCACTACTGACGTGAGATGTGTTGCGATTATAGCAGTTCCTGGAACGCCAGTTAATCACGATCCAGTCGCTGAGAGCAATATATTAACAACGGCAGAAGATACACCATTAACCATTTTGTACAGTACGCTATTGAGCAACGATACAGATCCTGATGCAGGCGATGTATTAAATTTCAAAGGATTTACAGCATTAAGCAATGCGTTAGCGGGAAGGTTAGAAGTAAATAGTGCAGGCACAGGGCTCATATATACACCAGCCTTAAACTTTGTGGGAAGTGTAACCTTTACCTATAATATCGAAGACCAATTAGATGCGGCATCGAATTTTGCGACAGTAACCATAACAGTTACCCCTGTAAATGATCCACCAGTAGCGAACAACGATCCAGTCGCTGAGAGCAATATATTAACAACGGCAGAAGATACACCATTAACCATTTTGTACAGTACGCTATTGAGCAACGATACAGATCCTGATGCAGGCGATGTATTAAATTTCAAAGGAT
>JAJZTY010000037.1:0-875 GCA_021847325.1 Bacillota bacterium | reverse complement strand
TAAACTTTGTGGGAAGTGTAACCTTTACCTATAATATCGAAGACCAATTAGATGCGGCATCGAATTTTGCGACAGTAACCATAACAGTTACCCCTGTAAATGATCCACCAGTAGCGAATCCTATAGCCTTTACAGTAGCTAATGCTGGTGTAAATGTAGGTACGCTTACTGCAACGGATATTGATCTTCCAGCTGATGCATTAACATTTAGTTTATTATCAGCTCCAACCAATGGTGCAGTTACAATTGGCTCAACTGGAACTTATACTTATACACACAATGGTTCAGCTACACTTAGTGATTCATTTGTCTTCAGTGTTACAGATGGTCAATTATCATCTACCGCAACAGTTACAATCACGGTATTAGCTGCTCCAACTCCTCCTCCAGTTAATCTTGCTCCGGTAGCGAATCCATTAGCCTTCACGATTGCTAATGGTGCAGCAAGTACTGGCACCTTAACTGGTAGTGATCCTGAAGGTGCAAGCTTAACATTTGCATTAGTATCTGGTCCAGTAAATGGAACTCTAATTTTATCTCCAGCTGGTGCATATACTTATGATCACAATGGAACAGCAACTACTTCAGACAGTTTTGTATTCTCAGTTAGTGATGGATCATTAAGTTCTAGTGCAATTGTTACGATTACAATTCTTCCAATACCTGCTCCTGGAAACACAGCTCCAGTCGTCGTTAATGGAACATTAACAACTGACTTCGAAGAACCAATTAGTGGACAAGTTTCTGGTAGTGATGCGGATGGTGATCCATTAACTTTCAGTTTAGTTGGTAATGTTGGTAATGGTACACTCGTATTTAATCCTGATGGTAGCTTTACTTATACACCAAATGATGGATTCGATGGAAGTGATAGT
>JAJZTY010000036.1 GCA_021847325.1 Bacillota bacterium | reverse complement strand
TTTGATATAATAGATAAGCATTGGAGGAATACCCAAGTGGTTGAAGGGGTCGGTTTCGAAAACCGATAGGAGTGCAAGCTCGCGCGGGTTCAAATCCTGCTTCCTCCGCCAATACAAAAGTGCCAACATTTCACAAGTAAGTGTTGATATTCATATAAACTAGGCGTATACTAAATAAATGTTTGGGAGGTGCCCATTTTGGAAGAAAAAATTAGAGCAATTATTAAAGCTGACTTAGAAGCACAGAATAAAGTAAGAGAAGCAGAAGAGAAAATCCAAAATGCTTTACTTTCAATGGTTAAAGATAAAGATACCATTAATAAGGAAGTATTTGACCGAGCAAAACAATTTGTGGAAGATGAACGTAAAAAATTACTTGATCAACTTGCTTTGACTGAAAAAGAAGGTCAATCAAGATTTGATGCTAGTTTGAGTGAACTTGAAACTCAATTTGCCTTAAATCAAGAAAAATGGCTAGCTGAATTATTTGAACGTTCGATTAATTTCGAGGCGGAGTAATGAGCGATCAATCAAGTTTAGCAATGGCCGCAAAAGCGAAGGCTATGTATGGTAAACATTTAAAATCAGACGATTACACAGAACTACTGAGAAAGAAAACAGTACAAGAAATTGCCGGATATTTAAAGAATGAAACTGCCTTTAAATCTGTATTACAAGGAATAAACGAATTTGCGATTCATCGTGGACATTTAGAAATGTTAATTCGTCAAACCTTCTATCTGGATTTTCTAGAGTTGATTCGTTATGGTCAATCAAACAAAGACCATTTCTATGAATATGGTGTTCTGATGATAGAGATGAAGCAAATCTTGATGACGATTCGTTTACTTAGTGAAACGGATAAAACCAATCAAATTGCACAACTTCCTATCTTTGCGAATCGAATGATTTCTTTTGATGTTGAGAAACTTATCAAAGTGAATACATTTGATGAGTTATTGATGGTTTTAAAGAATACACCTTATTACAATTTGTTAAAACCACTTAAACCTCGATCAGTACTTGATATTGATTATGCAAATTTTGAAGTGGTACTGAAATCGTATTACTATAAACGAGTGTATGAAATTATTGATAAGGAATTCACAGGTAAAGATAAGCAAGATATTCGAGATTTATTTGATACTCAAATCGAGTTAGAAAATATAACTAAGATATATCGTTTAAAGAAATACTATAATGCGAGTCCAATTGAAATTAAGAAAGTACTCAATCCTACATATAAGAGAATTCAAAAGAAAGTACTTGATGAATGGATTGATACTAAAGATGCTCAAGCTTTCTTATTAGCTGTGAATCAGAATGCATATGATATTCCAACTGATATTAAAGAATTTCAGTATATTGAATATCAAACAGATGCGATTATGTTTGATTTAAATAAGCGTTTAATGCGATTCTCTACGAATCCAAATATTATTCTTGTGTCTTACTTAAGTTTATTAGAAATAGAAATACGTAATATTATCGATATCATCGAAGGCATTCGCTACAAGGTTGAAAACGATAAGATTGCGAAACTCTTGATATATTAGGAGGATCCAATGGCGATTGAAAAAATGCGTCTACTGCGAATGGCAGGGTCTAAAGAAAACATAGAAAAAATACTACTTACTGCGTTTGCGACCAATGATTTGCATGCTGAATTGGCAAGTCATGTTGTAAATGAAGGTAATGGTGGAAAACTCATACCAGAAGATAATACGTTTGCGGAATATTTAAAACGTATTGATAGTATGGCACGTAGTTTAAACACAGAGATTATGTGTGCTTTTGATGGTGTTACAAAGTTTACTCATGATCAAATTGAAATGCATTTACTCGATGCGGAAGCTAAGTTTGAAAAAATCAATGAGCAACTCATGATGCAATCTAACTTAACGGATGAAGATAAAGAAGCAATTCAAATCTTGAGAACATATGATATTACGGCATTAAATGATTTAAAATATACGTTTGTTACATTTGGTCGATTACCACTTAGTAGTATCCCAAAAATAATGTTACATGAAGAAAAGAGTTTCATTCTTCACTCAATGACAAAGAATAATCAATATGCTTGGGTATTGGTTGTAGCACTTCTAGATAAACAAAAAGAAGTAAATAATATTTTAGAATCACTCTATTTTGAACCTATTGCGATTCCTAAGATTGATGAAGAACAGTTTACTATTGATTGTGAATCAACACTAGGTCAAATTTATGGATATGTTAGACACTATGCCGAATTAGCTAAGTATTATAAATATATGGCTGTATTCGATGATGAGGTAGTTATAACAGGATTTGTACCTAAGCGTGTTTGTAAGGCATATAAAACATTGTTTGGTGATTTAACTGATGTGATTATTCAGGACTTCCCAGCTGAGTCTGAAGAAGGATTGGAACCTCCTACAGTATTGCGAAATAATTGGTTTGCGAAACCATTTGAATTATTTATAGAAATGTATGGATTACCGCATTATGGTGATTTCGATCCTACATTCTATGTTGCGATAACCTATAGTTTGTTATTTGGAATTATGTTTGGTGATTTAGGACAAGGTTTAGTCTTAGTTATCGGTGGATTTGCGTTATGGAAGTGGAAGAAAATGACCTTAGCTGCAGTTGCGATGCGTATTGGACTATTCTCAATGTTCTTTGGTACTATGTTTGGTTCTTTCTTTGGAGATGAAGAAATACTAACTCCATTCTTTACAGATGTGCTTGGTCTTGCTGAAAAGCCATTCCACGTTATGGATCCTGGATTCACGATGACATTACTGTTATCAGCTGTAGGTCTTGGCGCTACATTAATTCTTGTATCTATTTTCTTAAATATTATTTCTCGTATTAAGAAAAAAGATTGGGCAGCTGCCTTCTTTAGTCAGAATGGTTTAGCTGGATTTATATTCTATGGTTCAGCGATTGGTATGGCAACAAGTGAAATGTTGTTACAGATTCCAGTTGCGAATCAATTAACCATTGGGGCATTCATTATCGTTCCATTGTTAATTATATTAATGCATGTTCCGCTTAAGAATTTAGTGCATAAAGTAAGTATTACTCCACACGAAGGTTGGGGTGGATACTTAGTAGAAAGCATCTTTGAATTATTAGAAATTGTCTTAAGCTTCGTGACAAATACGATGTCATTCCTCCGTGTTGGTGGATTCGTATTAAGTCATGCCGGTATGATGGTCGTTGTTATGACGTTAAAAGAAATGACTGGGAATGCTGGTTTATTAGTCTTGATTATTGGTAATATCTTCGTCATTGCGCTTGAAGGCTTGATTGTTGGTATTCAAACATTACGTCTACAGTATTATGAAATGTTTAGTCGTTACTTCGAAGGTGGCGGTAAGAAATATATCCCGACCACATTATTAAACCAGTAAGAGGAGGAAATTGTTATGTTAACGATGCTTGAAGTTTTTGGACCATTAGTGGTTATTGGATTAATATCTTTACCGATTATTCCAATTATGAGTGGTAAAGTTACAGCTAAAAATGCTAAATACCGTGTATTAACACAAATTAGTTTATTCGCTGCTACATTTATTCTTGTTTTAGTTTTCCAAATCAACGGTGTTATGGCACAAGCTTCTGAAGCTGTTGCGGAAACAACCGGTTTCAATGGTAGTATCGCTCAAGGTTTAGGCTTTATTGCTGCTGCTGTTGCTACATCTGCTTCTGCACTTGGTGCAGGTTTTGCGGTTGCTGCTGCTGCTCCTGCTGCGATTGGTGCAATCAGTGAAAATACTGAAAACTTTGGTAAAGCAATGATCTTCGTTGCTCTTGCCGAAGGGGTTGCGATTTATGGTTTGTTAATCTCAATCTTGATTATCAATAAATTATAAGAGGAACTATGAAATTCTTTTTAATCAGCGATAACATTGATACCCAAATGGGTATGCGTTTAGCCGGAATCCAAGGTGTCATAGCGCATACTCGGGAGGAAGTAATTACAGAGCTTAATAAGATTATCCAAGACGAAAGTGTTGCGATTATCTTAATTACGACTCTCTGTATTCAAACATGTCCTGAAGTTATTGCTGATATGAAGTTAAAACTAAGACGTCCTTTGATTGTGGAAATACCTGATCGACATGGTTCTGCCAAGATTGGTGAAACCATTGATGCGTATATCTCCGAAGCAATCGGAATAAAACTTTGAGGGTGATTATGGAAAAACTAGCACTAAAATTAGTCAACGATATTGAAAATAAAGCTCAAGAACAATTACGCCTTCTTGAACAGAATTTTCATGCCCAAAGGGAGTCGACAATTCATCATTATTATCAAGAAGCTGTAGAAGAAAGCAATCTATATATCGAACAAGAATTAGCAGAATTAAAGAATAATGTTAGACAAAGTGAAACACAGTTTAAATGGAAAGTTAAAAAGAACTTATTCATTCGACGTGAAGAACTTGTTGAAGGATTATTTGAAAAATTACGTAATAAGTTAATAGAATATAGTAAGACTGAAGCTTATCAAAAACGATTTTTGGACCTTATCAATCAAACTTTAAAAGCTGAAAATTTGACGGATGGTGTTTTATTTACAAAAGAAGGGGACTGTGAGTTTTTCGCTAAAGCGTTAACTTCTTATCCAAATCTTAAAGTAGAATGCTCTGGTTTGATTGAAGTTGGAGGTTTTATCTTACAAGAATCAAATGGTAAAATGGCCATTGAAATGACCCTTGACCATCAGCTTAAAGTTCAAAAAGAATGGTTCTTTGCTCATTCTGAATTGCATTTTTAGGAGGCATTATGGAAAAGGCACATATTTATTCAATCAATGGACCAGTTGTTCGAGTTAAAGATTATAGTAAGTTTAAAATGCTCGAAATGGTCTATGTCGGTGAAAAGAAATTATTAGGTGAAGTCATTGGTATCGATGATCACTTCACGACAATACAAGTGTATGAAAGTACTACAGGTTTACGTGTAAATGAGCTTGTTTATCACTCTGGTGCTCCTTTATGTGCTAACTTAGGTCCTGGCATTTTAGATAATATCTTTGATGGTATTCAAAGACCACTTAAAGATATGGCAGCTCTAAGTGGGATGTATGTTAGTGAAGGTAAGGGAATTAATGCATTAAGTGAAGAACGTTTATGGGATGTGACATTTAAAGTAAGTTTAAATGATGAGGTAGTTGAGGGTCAAATCTTTGCGACTTGTCCTGAAACATCCTTGATTGAACATCGTTTCTTAGTACCTATTGGTGTAAGTGGTAAAGTTGTTGAAGTTAAAACAAATGGTTCTTACAACATTAAAGAAGTGTTGATGGTTGTTTTAGACAAGCATGGTAAGAAACATTCACTCACAATGGTACAAGATTGGCCTATTCGTTCACCTCGTCCTGTGTTGGATCGTAAACCAATCACAATGCCTTTAATTACAGGTCAACGTGTAATTGATACACTCTTCCCAATTGCGAAGGGTGGTGCAGCTGCGATCCCTGGTGGTTTCGGAGCTGGTAAGACGATGACTCAACATCAACTCGCTAAATGGTGTGATGCGGATATCATTGTTTATGTCGGTTGTGGAGAACGTGGTAATGAAATGACTCAAGTTTTACATGAGTTCAAAGAATTACTTGACCCAAAATCACATAAACCTCTTACAGACCGTACGGTTCTTATAGCGAATACATCCAACATGCCTGTTGCGGCTCGTGAAGCAAGTATCTATACCGGTATTACAATTGCGGAATACTATCGAGATATGGGTTATCATGTAGCGCTAATGGCAGATAGTACATCTCGTTGGGCGGAAGCTCTACGTGAAATTTCTGGACGTTTAGAAGAAATGCCTGCTGAAGAAGGATTCCCAGCTTATTTACCTTCTCGTATCGCACAATTCTATGAACGTGCTGGATATGTTGATACTTTATCAAACAATGAAGGTTCGGTAACTGTTATCGGGGCAGTATCTCCACAAGGAGCTGACTTCTCTGAACCTGTTACTCAAAATACAAAACGTTTCGTTCGTTCATTCTGGGCATTAGATAAGAATCTTGCTTATGCAAGACATTTCCCAGCGATTAACTGGAATTTAAGTTATAGTGAATATTTAGATGATTTAAAACGTTGGTTTGATGTGAATGTTGATCGTAAGTTCTTAAGTTTAAGAAATGAAATGATGAATATTTTACATGAAGAAACACAACTTATGGAAATTGTTAAGTTAATTGGTTCTGATGTCTTACCTGAAGACCAAAAATTAAGCTTAGAGATTGCACGTGTTATTCGTGTTGGTTTCTTACAACAAAATGCGTTCCATCCTGAAGATACGTATGTACCATACGAAAAACAATTGAAAATGTTACAACTTATTTCTCATTTAAGAACACAATCTCTACAAGTAATTAGTACACATCGTACGGTAAGATCGATTGTAGAAACAGGTGTCTTTGAAGATATTATTAAGATTAAGTACGATGTACCTAACAATGAATTACAGCGTTTAGATGCATATTATGAAAGAATTGATCTAGCTATGGCTAGCATTCAGTAAGGAGGGTAAAATGAGTCGTCAATTTAAAGGATTGAAAGAAATCAGAGGCCCACTTATTATTCTTGATGATGTTCAAGATGTCGCATTTGAAGAAGTGGTTGAAATTGAATTAGAAGATGGAGCGACACGTTTTGGTCGTGTTGTAGAAATCGAGGGTAGTCGTGCTGTTATCCAAGTATTTGAAGGAACGACAGGATTATCAAAGAATAATACTAAAACTCGTTTATTAGGACATCCTATGGAAATATCTGTTTCCAAGGAAATATTAGGACGTACATTTAATGGATCTGGGACTGCTATTGATGGTTTAGGAAAAGTATATGCAAAAACTAAATTAGATATCAATGGTCGTTCATTAAATCCTGTTATGCGTAAATACCCAAGAGATTACATCAATACTGGGATTTCCGCAATCGATGGTTTAAATACTTTAATTCGTGGACAAAAACTACCAATCTTCTCAGGAAGTGGTATGACACACAATCAACTAGCGGTTCAAATCGTTAGACAAGCAAATATTGCGTCTACGAATGGACAAGACTTTGCGATTGTATTTGCCGCAATGGGTGTTAAACATGACGTTGCGAATTTCTTTAAGAAGAGTTTTGAAGAAACTGGTGTTATGGAAAAGGTTGTTATGTTTTTAAACCTATCCAATGACCCTATTATTGAACGTATTCTTACACCACGTTGTGCATTAACAGTAGCGGAATATCTTGCGTTTGAAGAAGATATGCATGTATTAGTTATTATGACTGACGTTACTGCGTATTGTGAGGCATTGCGTGAATTTAGTAGTAGTAAGGAAGAAATTCCTGGACGTAAGGGTTATCCTGGATACCTCTATTCTGACTTGGCTTCATTATACGAAAGAGCTGGTTTAGTTGAAGGTAAATTGGGTTCAGTTACTCAAATTCCTATCCTTACAATTCCAAATGATGATATTACACATCCTGTTTCTGACTTAACTGGTTATATTACAGAAGGTCAAATCGTACTTGATCGTAACTTACATCAAACAAATATTTATCCTCCAATCGGTATTCTTCCATCCCTTAGTCGTTTGATGAAAGATGGCATTGGGGAAGGATATACTCGTAAAGATCATTCTAGTTTAAGTACTCAACTCTTTGCTTGTTATGCGAAGGTTCAAGATGCTCGTGCTTTAGCTTCTGTTATTGGTGAAGAAGAATTATCTACAACAGATCGTAAGTATATGGCATTTGGACGTTTCTTTGAGAAGTATTATATTGGACAAGGTTTTGATACAAATCGTAGTATGGTTGATACACTTAACTTAGGTTGGACATTATTATCTCTTCTACCTAAATCTGAATTAGATCGTATTTCTACCGATCTTATTGAACAATATCATAATAATGAACAAGCAATAGCTCATTTCATGGTACTTGAACAAGGAAAATTGGATGAAATTCTAAGAAAGGCATAGAATGGCAAATTTACGACCATCCCCGACGAAGGGAAATCTCATCGCCAGCAAAAAATCATTAGAACTCGCAAAACTCGGTTATGATCTTATGGACCGTAAGCGAAATGTTTTAATACGCGAAATGATGAATCTGGTCGATAAGGTTAAGTTTCTACGTGAAAATATCACTGAAGCGTATCAGGAAGCGTATTTAGCTCTTCAACAAGCCAATATATCATTAGGAGTTGTTAATGAGATTGCGAATGCGATTACGATCGAAGAAGGTCTTAATATTGTTTATCGTAGTGTAATGGGTGTAGAAATTCCTATGGTTACGATGAATGAGACGAAAGTCGTGTTAGAGTATGGATTTGAAGAATCTAACTCAAGACTCGATGAAGCAACAATTAAGTATATTCTCGCAAAGCGATTAACGGTTGTGTTAGCTGAAGTTGATACATCGATTTATCGTTTAGCTCGTGCTATTCAAAAAACTCAGAAGCGTGCTAATGCCTTAAAGAATATTGTTATTCCTAATTTAGAAGGGGATATCAAGTATATTGCGGAAGCACTTGAAGAAAAAGAGCGTGAAGGCTTTATCCGCTTAAAAGTTATTAAAAATCAGAAACAAGATTCCATTAATTAGTGGAATCTTTTTTTAGGAATATTTTATTTTATCTCATAGAAATGAGTATGAAACACTATACATTTAAAGAACTTATCATTTTAGCTCAATATCATTTTAAGTATTATCGATCCTATTTAAAACGAAAGAATTTTAACATAACTAAACAAATCCCTTTAGAATGTGCTTATGCATACTCAATTGAATCGAGTATTGAACAATTAACTCAGGATGAAAGAAGAATATTAATCTCAGAATACATCGATTGTACAGATAAAAATTGGTGGATGGAGTTCTTTTCTAAAACGAGTTATTATCGAATTAAACGAAGAGCATTAACTCGCTTTATACATTGTCTACATAATGAAATAGTGGTATGATTATACCGAAAATTGAGTAATTTACTCTTTTGAAGTACGCCAAGGAGGAATGTAATGTTAAAGGGAATTGCGGCGAGTAGTGGTGTTGTTGTTGCGAAAGCTTATAAGCTTGTACAACCACAATTGACTATTGTTCGTAAGACAGTGGATGTTAATGAGGAATTAGAGCGTTTTGAAGCGGCTCTTGTTAAAACAAGACACGATATTGAAACCATTAAAGAAAAAGCGGTTGGTCGCTTATCTGATGATGATTTAGCGATCTTTGATGCTCATCTTATGGTCACATTTGATCCAGAATTTACAGGTCAAATGACTGAAATGATTAAATCTGAATCTGTAAATGCTGAATTTGCATGTCAAGAAGTTAGTTCAATGTTTATCAATATGTTTGAATCGATGGAAGATGCGTATTTCAGAGAAAGAGCTGCTGATATTAAGGACGTTTCTTATCGTTTAAATTGTCATATTATGGGTTATGAATTAGCAAACTTATCTCTAATTCAAGAAGAAGTTGTTATTGTAGCACATGACTTAACACCTTCAGATACTGCACAATTAAATAAAGATTTTACAAAGGGCTTTGCGACCGCAATCGGTGGTAGAACATCACACAGTGCGATTATGGCACGTAGCTTAGAAATCCCAGCTGTAGTTGGTATTAGTGGTTTATTAGATCAAGTTAAACACGGGGATATCATTGTATTAGATGCGCTTGATGGGGTCGTAATTGTTAATCCTAGTGATGAAGAATTGAAACACTATTCTGCTAAAGCTGAACGTTTTGCGGAATTGAAAAATAGCTTAAAAGTATTAAAAGATGCGGATAGTGTCACAACAGATGGACACCATGTAGAACTCGTTGGAAATATCGGATCACCTGTTGATGCAGATAAAGTATTAGAAAATGGTGGAGAAGGCGTTGGTCTATATCGTACTGAATTCTTGTACATGGATGCTCAATCACTTCCTTCAGAAGAAGATCAATTTGTATCTTATAAATCAGTCCTTGAAAAAATGGGTAAACGTCCAACGGTCGTACGTACCTTAGATATCGGTGGAGATAAAGAATTAAGTTATTTACCTTTCCCACACGAAATGAATCCTTTCTTAGGATATCGTGCTATTCGTCTTTGCTTAGATCGTACGGATATCTTCAAGACTCAAGTACGTGCACTATTACGTGCAAGTGTATATGGAAATCTTTGCATCATGTTCCCTATGATTGCGACTTTAGACGAATTTAGAGCAGCTAAGAAGTTTGTTAAGGATACTGAAGCTGAACTTAAAGCAGAAGGTGTTGCGGTTTCTGACACATATCAAATTGGTATGATGGTTGAAATTCCTGCTGCAGCTGTCCTTGCGGATCAATTCTCTAAAGAAGCTGATTTCTTATCCATTGGTACAAATGATTTAATCCAATACTCTATGGCTTCAGATCGTATGAATGAAAAAGTAGCGTATTTATACCAACCTTATAATCCATCACTATTACGTCTCATTAAGATGACAATCGATGGAGCACATAAAGAAGGTAAGTGGTGTGGTATGTGTGGAGAAATGGCTGGTGAAGAACTTGCTGTACCTCTACTATTAGGCTTAGGATTAGATGAGTTCTCAATGAGTGCAAGTAGTATTCTTCAAGCTCGTAAAATGGTTCGTTCATTAAGCTACGCTGAAATGAAGGAAATGGCTGAAAAAGCACTTGGAATGAGTAACCAAGAAGAAGTATTAAAATTAGTTAAGAGTACATTAAAAGTGGATTAATCCACTTTTTTAATTCACTAGTATTAAGTAAAGAAATACTGCAGTTGAGATACTAAGAAGAGTTTGCTTATATCGAAGGTGAATTACTGTTATCCATAGAAGAGATATAATCGTAGGAAATGATTCACTAATACTTAAGCTAACATCTTTTAATGCATATACTAAGATCATTCCAAGAGACGCATATGGTAAACGATCTGAAACGAATTGTACCCATTGTGGTAGTGGTTTATTCTCAGGAAAGAAGATAAAGGGTAAGAAACGGGTAGAAATTGACGCAAACATCATTAAACCTACATAGATACTTATTTGAAATAGTGTCATACTTTTGCCCTCCTATAATCCACAAGAATACAGGCAAATAGAAGTAACATCGCAACTAATAAAAACTGAGTTTTTCCAACTAAGACTAAAGCGAATGTTGTACAAACTAAACCTAATAGTAAATAGGTTCGATTCTGTTTTACTTCCCATTGATTCAAGAATAATACATAAAATAATGCGGTTAAAACAAAGTCAATTCCTTTAATATTATTTGGAATTTTAGAAGCTAATAAAAAACCTATTATACTCGCACTATTCCAATATAAGTAATCTAATAGAGACACAAAGAAATAGAACCATGCAGGATTAATATCATCCTTAATTTTGCTTGCGACATTAATTGAGAAGGTTTCATCACTTAAAGTAAAAATCATAAAGAATTTCTTTAATCCTAAATTCTTATATTTAGGTAATAAGGAAATTCCATAAAATAAATGTCTCAAATTTACCATCATTGCCAAGATAAAAACAGAAACAGGATTAAAGCTCGATAAAAATAATGGTATTGCCGCAAATTGCATTGCTCCAGTAAATACTAAACTGCTCATCACAATCGTCAAAGGCAATGATAAACCAGACTTATTCATTAATATTCCATAGCCAATCCCTAAAAATAAATAACCCGTAAATACGGGTAGTGTAATCGGAAAGGCAGATTTTAGAGCCTTTAATTTCATTCTAATCCCTCATAAGATTGACTAATCTCTTCAGCACGATGGATTGTCGCATCAAACGTACGATGGAGTATCGATTCTAATTCAGAATGTCTTAGTACATTAATACCTTCGATGGTAGTTCCTGCTTTAGACGTTACTTGATCAATTAACAACTGTATATCAGTCGTATCATCCACCATTTGACTTGCGGCACTAAACGCATTTTGTACAACAGATTGTGCAATCGATTCATCTAATCCAAATTCAATGGCTTGTTTCGTAAAGACTCGTATCAACTCATATACAAACGCAATGCCTGAACCATTTGCCGCAATATATGCATTCATCTTAGCTTCATCAATTACGTAAATATTACCCAAAGGTTGAAACAAATCAATAACAGTATCAATCTCTTCTTGTGTACAGTTCAATGTGGTACACGCAATCGCCCCAGAATTTCTAGCTATCGCAGTATTAGGCATAAGTCGTATAATTCTCTTGTGATTTAACCATCTTTCACATTGAGATAATGTAATCCCTGCCGCAAGTGATATCACAATCGTATTTTCCTTTATACTTGATTTAATCTCTTGAACAACTGAATAGAGTTGTTGAGGTTTAATTGCTAAAACAATTAAATCAGCTTGCTCAATACATTCCACATTATTTTGTGTCACAGTAATGGAATAAAGAGATTTAAGTTCTTCTAATTTTCCAAGACTAGTGTTACTAATGGTGACTTGATGGTCATTAAAGAAATCAGTATGAGATAATCCTTCACAAAAAGCATGTGTCATTTTACCCGCCCCAATAAATGAAATTTTCATAGGATGACCTCCTTTTTCTAACTACTTTATCACAAATTCAATCTGCTTTACAGTCAATCTAATTGAAACAAAGCATAAAATCCATTAATCTATAGACTCAGGAGAAATATTATGGATTTTACCTTACAAACACCAACATTATTATTTTCCGCTATCTCACTTTTAATGTTAGCCTATACCAATCGATTTGTCGTAATTGCGAACCTAATACGAGAGTTATATGCTCAACACACGAAGGAACCGAGTGATATTACGTTTGCTCAATTAGCGAATCTACGCAAACGTATGCGTATCATTCGAAACATGCAAATCTTTGGCGGTCTAAGTTTCTTTTTCAGTGTATTAAGTTTATTACTACTATTCGCAAGTTTAGACTCTTTTGCGAAGATTGCGTTTGGAATAAGTATTATTATGTTACTAATTTCCTTATTACTATTGATCATGGAATTACAGATATCTGTTCATGCCTTGAATATTCAGTTAAAAGACTTTGATTCAAAATAATGATTTAAACAAAGGATTATTATCAGTACTTGATATAATCCTTTTTTATTTAGAACATTATCTTTTTAGTGGTATAATCAATGTTATTTAGGGGAGTAATTATGGCATCACAAAAAAACAAATGGTTGATTCTTATCGCATTTTTCTGTGTTTATGTTTTCTGGGGTGGAACCTATCTTGGAATGAAGTTCGCACTTGATTCTTTTCCTCCATTTATCATGGCTGGCATTCGACATACGACTGCAGGGATCATTTTATCCACAATCGCATTTATTAAGAAGGAATCTTTTCCTACGAAGAAAGAGATTTTGAATGCCGCTTTTGTAGGCGCATTACTATTATTAGGTGGAAACGGTTTAGTTGCTTATGCAGAAATGCGTGTTCCCTCATCCATCGCAAGTTTAATTATCGCTTCTGTTCCTCTATGGATTAGTGGATTAAATTGGATCGGTGGAGATAAAAAGAAACCTAGTAATCTTGAGTTCATAGGTTTATTCTTAGGTTTTTCAGGAATTCTCGTACTTGCATTTCAAGGTTCAAATACAAGCATGAATATCGATATTATAGGTATTGCTTTATTACTCATCGCATCTTTTTCATGGTCGATTGGTTCTTTATATTCAAAACGTTCAGAGATGCCAAAATCATCTTTCTATAATGTATCATTTCAGATGTTAGTTGGCGGTTCATTACTTCTAATATTCTCAACACTTTTAAGTGAGTATAAGTTGTTTAATCCATCCAATATCACAACCCAATCTCTTTATGCAATGTTTTATCTCATCGTATTTGGTTCTATAATTGCGTATTCTGCGTATATCTGGTTATTTAAAAATGTTAATCCAACTCTTGCATCTACTAATGCTTTTGTAAACCCTGTTGTTGCGCTTATCTTAGGATGGAGCTTAGCGAGTGAAGTACTAAGCCCTCAAGCTATCATTGCGTCTATTCTTATAATTAGTGCAGTAGTCATACTCACATTATCAAAAAGAAATAAATAATACTTTATCTTATAACTATTGTTATGTTAGTATAAAATCAATAAGTTTATATCACAATGAATAACCACAATTACTCGGGGGAAGTAAAAGTGAAACAGAATTTAATCGAATTTTCTGATTAAACAAAAGTAATGAAACATTTTTTAATGTTTCTTTTTATTCTATATGGATGAATCTTAACGGAGGGAAATAAGATGATTCAATTGATTTTAGATGAAATAAAAAATGTTGTTAAACAAAAAATGACTTGGTTTATTGTTGGAGTAATTTGTGTTCTTAGTTTATATTTAGTCTATGATTTAAGTATTAAATCAAAAGAGTTTGAAAATGATTTGCCTGTTCAAGTTCAGAATCAAATACAAACGACAAAAAATGATATAACGATTATTGAAATTGGGATTAATACTGGAAGTATAGGTAATCGTAAAATCAATATTTCTAATGCATTAGAATATAAAGAAACATTAAATCTTTTATTAGAATCACTCAAACAAAAAGAAATGGCTCTGAATAATCAAGATTGGAAAACATATCATAAGGAACAACTTTTTTATGACTATTGGTATTTAAGTAATCTAGTTTACGATATCGATCTACTTAAGAATCAGAAATTGATTGATGATTCATCAGAATTTTATCAACTTCAAACAGAAGTGAAGAATCAAATGAATTATCCTGATTTAGTCTTTTCTTCAGATGGAATATCCAATGTTAT
>JAJZTY010000035.1 GCA_021847325.1 Bacillota bacterium | reverse complement strand
TTCTATCGTTATTTTATTTTTAGGTAGGGTCTCTCTTTTCTTACTCAAGAAATTTTTGCAACAATCCACTATCAAAATTGTTTATGTATTTGAGGGTTTATGTACTTAGTGTCAAATGAGTGTGGAATTTTGAGAAAACATTATATCTGAAATTGCATCTTAGAAATTGGTTATAACATTTTGTAGTACAGCCTTATAGAGTTTAGGATCTTGGATGATGCGTCCATGATCCTTTTTTGTATTGAAGATCGAGTAATCAAATGTGTTGGCATCGAGGCTAAATCGATTCTGATGATGGAGGGAGTGCTGGAAGACATTGATGCCATTGTGGTGTGCAGTCCGGAGATGTGTAAGGATGTTCAGTATGTTCAAGGAATAGCCTTTCGGTATGCTCGAGAAAATGGCAGCGAGTTCATGCGAGATCTGACCTTCCATGGAACACTTGATCTGTGGGTTTTGAAGACATCGTTTAATATCTGAAATGTGATGAATGAGATACTTAAGGCTTTTTGCTTGGGTTGGTTTCAAGTCCTCAGTATCGTAACGCTTCAGTTCCTTTCGGACTGTATGGGTTGGTTGTGTAGCGATGAGATGATCGATTTCACGCTTACGACTCGGATCCAAGGTGAAGCGATGGAGGGCTTGCTTGTAGTGGAAGTGATCCAAATGGAAGACGACCGTTTGATCCTTGAAGGTCCGTAAGGCTTCACAACCTGATTAAATCCAGTTCGCTCCGTCTCCCATAAGAATGAAATGTTTGACTTGGCTTAGGTCATAGCGCTCACTCAAGCGATCGAGGAAGTCTTCCCAGAAGTTCGGTGAAAGGGAGGCAAAGATGACTTTATTGCTTAGACCAGGTCGTTTTGTCTCGATATCGACACGGTGTTCATAGCTTACCGCACATTTGATCATCTGCTTTTGCTTATCTTGACCTTGCATGGCGATGTATTTCTCATCAGCAATGATATACAAGGTCTCCGGTGTTCGCTGGGCACGTTCAAGGGTGAATTGCCGAGGGGCTTTCTTCAGGATATTCCGAATGGTTTGACGCGAGATGAAGGCGTCTGTCCGCCCAATCTGTCCAAAGCAATCTTGACCAATCCAACGACCAAGAAGCGCAAGGCTGTTGGTTTCTGAGGCTCTTTGATGGATATGTGCACAAACACTTGAATCGAACTTAGTGTACCGAGGGAGGCCAAGGAGCTCATCCAGATAACAGAAGCAGGGACCTCCGTGTTTCGGTTGGTAGATGGTTCTGCAGTAAGTCAGTGGTCCATGAATCGTCCAGAGCGTACGGGAACGTCTGACTTTGACATAAGCGAACTGTTTGCGTACGGTGCTGTCTCGATACGTTTGATCCATCGATTCCAAAATGGTGGTGATGCATGTTTGAAGACAAGGTTTCAAAATGGCTTGCGTGCCTTGAATCAAATGCAGGTAATTTTGGAGGGTGGGTCCATTGTGTAAACTGTCAAGAAAGTGCTGTGTGAAGCTCGTGACGTGATCTTCGATGACATCGCGGATTGCACAGTTTAAAACCTGTGTTAGAATATACATGGAAAATCTCTCCTCTGTTATGTCGTAATTTCAGTATAAGGGATTTTCCACTTTTTTATTCCACACTTATTTTACTCTGTCATATGTAGTTTGTTTATTGTCCTATTTATTTATTTGGATATATCTTATAAGAAGTAAGAAAAAATAGGGTTAAGCTCTTCAAGGATTGATAACGTAACTAATGTTAAAACGTAATCATGAGATGTTGAGCTTTTTTAATATTAAAGTAATTAATATCAATGGGTCACAACTGGGTCACAGAATATCAAATTTATGTTAAATTCTTATGCAATCTTGTATAATTACATTTGCTTATATGCAGTTATATAGCGTTTTAAGAAGTTTTACGTAGGGATATACAGAAATCCCATCATCCGCTCCATCCGTAACATAAGCCTATAAAAGGGCTTTTTTTGTTGTAAAATTGCACAAAATTGCATAAAAATTCATAAGATTTCTATCTATGTGACCCAGTTGGGTCATAGACGGGTCATAAAAACAACTTGAATATGTATTTTTCCTAGTATTATTTGATATGATTGTTCTATAAATTTAACTAAAATGTTTTTAGGGGGAAAATGCAAAAATTAAACAATGGCGACATTATCGATGTCGTATCACCTTCTTCTAGTTCAATAAAACTAGGAAACTCGATTGAAATAGCTAAAGAGAAGTTAACGAATATGGGATATATTGTTAGATTCAGTGAGAATTTTTCAAAATCTAACATGCTAAACACTTCAAGTATTGAGGATCGAATCAATGACTTACATAAAGCATTTGAAAGTTCAGATTCTAAAGCAATACTAACTTCTATTGGGGGATTTAGTGCAAACCAACTTCTCCCATATATTGATTATGAACTAATTAAGAGAAGCCCAAAAATATTATGTGGATACTCCGATATAACAGTTCTTTTAAATGCGATATATGCTAAAACAGGTCTAATTACTTTCTTGGGCTTACATTATTCATCTTTCGCAATGAAAAAGGGATTTGAATTTTCTGAGAATTATTTCTTAAAAGCATTAACTCAGAATGAACCTTATTTAATCACTCATTCAGAATATTGGTCAGACGAAGCATGGTTTAAAGATCAAGAGAATAGAAATTTCATACCAACTTCTGGATGGAAAGTCTATAATGATGGGATTGCAGATGGAGAATTAATTGGAGGAAACATAAATTCTTTCTATTTACTTCAAGGGACTGAATACTTACCATGTTTTGAAAATAAAATAATTCTTTTGGAGTTTTGTTCAGAAGTATTTAAAGATGCATCAATTTATGAGTTTGATCGTAATCTAGAATCACTAATTCAATGTAATGACTTTGATAAAATCAAAGCTCTAGTTATAGGTAGGTTTCAATTATCGAGTGGTGTATCTGAAGCGTTATTATTAGAAGTTCTAAACCAAAAGCCAATACTTAAAACAATTCCAGTTATCTATGATTTCGATATAGGGCATACAACTCCGATGTTAACTCTTCCTATCGGAGGAAAAATTCAAATAAATACATTAGAACAATCATTTTTAGTTTATTGTGATTATTTTGATAATTAGTATTGACTCTTACCCTAGGGGAGACAGTATATTTTGTTCAAGAGGAGGTATTATGACTGATCAAACTGAATATTACACTGTGAATAAAGTATCTCAATTAACAGATGTTACAATTAAAACGCTTCATTATTATCAAAAGATCGGTCTATTAATTCCAACTAAAATTGGAGTAAATAATTATCGCTATTATTCTGTTGATGATATAAAAAGACTTCAAGAAATATTAATATATCGAACCATGAATTTTAGTTTAAATGAGATACACGATATACTAAATAGTCAAAATAATGATTCAAGAATTTATCGTCTTGAGAAGCAACTTGAAATCGTAAAGAGTCAAATGAATAACCTACAAGAAGTCAT
This sequence comes from Bacillota bacterium, assembly GCA_021847325.1. GTDB lineage: Bacteria > Bacillota_I > Bacilli_A > Erysipelotrichales > Erysipelotrichaceae > UBA2212. Next base: position 11,433 of record JAJZTY010000035.1, on the reverse strand, counting down.
TACTACTATTGAACAATCAATAATAGCTGAAAGGGAGAATTTACATATGACAGAAAAAGATATGTTTAAAGGTGTTAAAAAGGATGATGATGTTTATAAGTCGATGTAGAGCCTAACGATTTTATTTTCAAAATTTGTTAGTTCTATATTTTTCGTTTTAGGTTTTGTAGCTATTTATATTTATGGTAAAGCATATTTAAATAATGATCAATTATGGGCTGGGGAGCAAGCGAATACAATAAACTTAGGGTTCATATTTTTTGGGTTAATATTGATTGGTACTTCGGGTTATACACTATTTTTCACGAAAATACGTAAACAATTAGAAATAGCAAACAAGAGGAAAAAGAGCTAATTTATTTAGTTATTTAAATTGAATATGTTGTTATTTTGATTGTTAATTTCACTGGGTCACAACTGGGTCACGGAATAACAATTTTATGTTAAATTCTTATACAATCTTGTATAATTATGTTAACTTATATGCAGTTATAGTGTGCTTTGTGAAGTTTTACGTAAGGGTCTCTAGAAATCCCATCATCCGCTCCATAAGTAATGTCAATACCCATAATTGGGTATTTTTATATGTAAAATGTTATAAAACTTCACAAAACAGTATAAAATTTATATCTCTGTGACCTAACTGGATCACACATGGGTCATATATATGACCAGAATACATATTTTATCAACTATTTCTTGATTCTTAAATGGTAAATTTGATTCTATTATCTTTCATACATAATTAATGTACCTTTTAAATTTAACTAATTAGCAATTAAATGAATTACTAATTATTCGTTTTAATTCTTCGTGTGCTTCAGTTATCGCTGATTTTTGTACATGCTTTAAAACAATCAATTTACTAAATATTAAAAAGGCTAATACAATATTAATTTTCTTGCAAAATTCAAATATATTTGTAAATTGTTGTAGTTATCTTAGTCACTGCATTTGAGTAACTATATTTAAAGACCGAGTATATGAAAGTATTACTCGGTCAAATTCAATAGTATTAATAGACTTCTTGTCTAAAATCTGTTTACTCAAATGAATGAAGTAGATTCACCATTTCAATGGCAGTAACAGCCGCATCATAACCTTTATTTCCGGCTTTAGTACCCGATCTTTCAATGGCTTGTTCAATGGTATCTGTTGTTAATACACCAAAAATAACAGGAACGCCTGAATCTAATGATACTGATGCTACGCCCTTACTTACTTCAGAAGCGACATAATCAAAGTGTGGAGTTGAACCCTTAATTACGGCCCCTAAACAGATAACAGCGTCATATTTATCTAAAGATACCATTTTTTTTGCAATTAATGGAATTTCAAAAGCTCCAGGTACCCAAGCAATATCAATTTCACTCTCTTCAACACCATGACGTTTTAAACCGTCAATTGCTCCTCCTAATAATTTTCCACTAATAAATTCATTGAATCGACCAACAACGATTCCAATACGCATTCCTTGTGCAATTAGTTTCCCTTCAAAGCTTTTCATTTTTTTCTCCTTCGATGATTTCATCGTTATTTATTTTTTGTCTGATTATTCTTATCAAATACAAGCATATGATTAAGTTTCTTTTGTTTTGTTTCAAGATAGAAAACATTGCGTTCATTATGATTTATTTGAATTGGACTTCTTTCAACTATATCGATACCATAGCCACTTAATCCAACAATCTTTCGTGGGTTATTTGTTAGTAATCTTACTTTTTTAACTCCAAGATCTGCTAGGATTTGTGCACCAATTCCATAATCTCTTAAATCCTCAGGAAATCCTAAAGCCAGATTTGCTTCAACCGTATCCATACCTTGGTCTTGCAGAGCATAGGCTCTTATTTTATTAATAAGCCCAATACCACGGCCTTCTTGACGCATATATAGCAAGACTCCTCTGCCTTCTGCTTCAATCAGCTTCATTGCGGATTCAAATTGTTCGCCACAATCACATCTTAATGAACCAAAGGCATCACCCGTTAAACACTCTGAATGAACTCTTACTAGTACTGGTTCATCAGTTGTAATAACACCTTTAACTAATGCGACATGGTGCTCACCATTAAGTGAATTGATATAGCCTATCATCTTAAACTCTCCGTATTTTGTAGGTAGATTTGCTTCAGTTTCACGCCTAACATTTTTTTCTTTAATAAGGCGATAAGTGATCAAATCTGCAATTGTAATAATCTTTAAATTATGTTGCTTTACAAAGACTTGAAGGTCGGGTACTCGAGCCATTGTCCCATCTTCATTCATAATTTCACAAATGACGCCTGCTGGATATAAACCAGTTAATCGTGCTAAATCTACAGCAGCTTCTGTATGACCAGTACGTTTGAGCACGCCTCCTTCTTTGGCTTCTAGAGGAAAGACATGACCAGGACGTTTAAAATCTGCACCTTTTGCATTTATATCTAAGGCTTTTAAAATAGTAGTAGCCCGCTCATGAGCTGAAATTCCAGTTGTTGTTTCCATCGCGTCAATTGATACAGTAAATGCAGTTTGATGTTGATCAGTATTATTTTCTACCATTGCTGGTAGCTCTAGATCTATCAGACGTTCCTTCACAATCGGCATGCAAATCAATCCTCTACCATATTTGGCCATAAAGTTAATTGATTCTCCAGTAACTTTTTCTGCAGCCATTACTAAATCACCTTCATTTTCACGGTCTTCATCATCGACAACCACAATAATTTTTCCAGATCGAATATCCTCTAAAGCTTCTTCTATTGTATTAAATTGATACATTTACATTTCTCTTTTCTACATGAATCCATGTTCGCGCAAGAAATTCTCATCGATAGTGTTCATTTCTGTTTTGTCAATTTTGTGGGTAATAAATTTTTCTATGTATTTCCCCATCATATCGCATTCAATATTAACCACATCACCAATCCGTTTGCTATGCAAAGTAGTCATATCTTTTGTATGAGGTATAATCGATACCTTGAAAGAATAGTCATCTACATATGCAACCGTGAGACTAACACCATCAATTGCAACAGAACCTTTATGAATGATGTAATGTAAGAGGGAACTCGATGCTTTAATTGACAACCAAGTAGCATTTTCTTCCTGTTCGATTTGAAAAATTGTTCCTAAACCATCCACGTGTCCACTCACGATATGCCCCCCTAGACGATCACCCAATCGTAGAGCACGTTCTAGGTTTACATTTGTGCCATTTTGGGCAAAATCTAAGCTGCTATAACGCATTGTTTCGGCCATTACATCTACTGAAAACGATGTAGTAGAATATTCTGTAACGGTTAAACAAACACCATTTGTACTAATACTGTCACCAATTTTTAAGCCATTTAATACTTCTAGAGCTTTAATTGTAATACGTGCTGATTTTGTCGTTTTACTTACAGATTTAATCACACCTATTTCTTCAACCAGTCCTGTGAACATCTTTACCAAACTCCTTTCGAATATAAGCTTCAATTAACAAATCATCACCCAATTTACGAACAGAACTAAAATCTAAAGGGATTGCGTCGCTCATTTCTGAAATTCCAAGTCCACCAACGGGTGTTTTTGCGCTATTTCCACCAATAATTTTATTTGCTATGAAAATTAAGATTTTATCAACTAGATCAGCTTCTAATGCAGCAAAATTCAGTTCACTTCCACCCTCTAAAAGGATGCTATCAATTTCACGTTTTCCTAATTCAGTCATTAATGCTTTTAAATCAACTCGTTGATCTTTAGATGGAACGCGTATGATGATTGCTCCCAATGACTCCAAACGTTTTAGTTTTTCTGCTTCTGCCATTTCTGTTACAGCAATTATCGTTTGAGCATCAGAATTTTGATTTAACAACTTTGCCGTTTCGGGAATTCTTGCATGACTATCCACAATAATACGGATAGGATCTCTGCCAACACCGTGATTTCTACGAGTAGTTAGACTTGGATCATCTGCAAGAACAGTACCAATCCCTACCATTATGCTAGATACACGATGACGTAACTCATGCACATATTCACGAGCTGTCTTCCCAGTAACCCATTTTGAAGATAGAGTATTTGATGCGATTTTTCCGTCTAAAGTCATTGCGGATTTCATTATGACAAAAGGTTTTTTCTTTGTGATGTACTTCAGAAACACTTCATTTTGTTTTTTAGCTTCATCTTCCAAAATACCGCACTCAACCTCAATTCCAGCGTTCTGTAAATACTCAATACCTTTCCCGGCAACCAAAGGGTTGGGATCTAAAATACTTACAACAACACGCTTTATTCCCATTTTAACAATTGCATGTGAACAAGGGGGAGTCTTTCCAAAATGGCTGCAAGGTTCTAAAGTTACATACATTGTTGCTCCAGCGACATCTTCTTTTGCATTATTAAATGCATCAATCTCTGCGTGAGAACCACCATAGAGATGATGGTATCCTTCGCTAATAATTCTTCCATCTTTAACAATTACTGCCCCAACAAGGGGATTAGGTTGTACAAAACCAGCACCAAGTTCAGCTAATTCAAGAGCACGTTGCATGTATTTCTTATCCAATTTATTCCTCCCTCCAATTATCCTAGATATAAAACAAAACCCTGAGATACTTTTCTCAGGGCCTGATAGTTAATTCTGTTTTTGGTAAATCCAAATAAAAAGGATGTCCGAAAACATTTGATCTTTCTTCCATCCAGACTTTACTGTCGGCTTCGGAGTCTCACCGAATCAACCTTACGGTTCGCGGGCTATACCGCCGGTCAGGAATTTCACCCTGCCCTGAAGATCATTTGATTTTGCGCTTTTACATTAACATATACAATAATCGACGTCAACACAAATTGCAAAATCGACAAACTTTGGAAAGAGCTCATACATCAATTTTTTGTAATTTATTGTCATTTGATGCTTGAATAACAGATATAAACAATCTGTGTACACTCGAATCAGTTGTTAACTCTGGGTGAAATGAAGTGACAATAATATTATTTTGTTTTACTGCAACAATATTATTATTTATCACAGAAAGAACCTCAATATTCTCTCCTACTTTTTCAATATAAGGTGCTCTAATAAATACCATTGGTATTTTACCTAACCCTTTGAAGACATCAATAGTTTTAAAACTCCCGCTTTGCTTACCGTATGCATTCCTTCGAACATGGATGTCTAATACGCCAAAATGGGTTCTTTGATCATTAACGATATGCTTAGCAAGTAAAATCATACCGGCACATGTACCAAAAACAGGGAGACCACATTCAATCATTTTTTTTAAGGGTTCAAACAAATCAAGCTCTCTTAATAGTTTGCCTATGACAGAACTCTCGCCTCCAGGAAATATGATTCCATCAAAATGATGCGTTATTATATCTGATTTTTGTCTAATTTCTATACAATTAACATTAAATTCTTTAAGCATTCTAATATGCTCTACAAACCCTCCTTGAAGAGCTAAAACACCAATATTCATTCTCTATGTACCTCGTTGCGACATAAGTAAATCTATTTCTTGATCATTGATTCCAACCATTGCTTCACCTAAATCTTCAGATAACTCAGCAATCATATTAGTATCTTTGAAATTTGTAACTGCTTTGACAATAGCAGATGCTCTTTTGGCTGGATCTCCAGATTTGAAAATACCAGAACCTACAAAAACACCTTCTGCACCTAATTGCATCATTAATGCAGCATCTGCAGGTGTAGCTATGCCTCCTGCTGCAAAATTTACCACAGGTAACTTACCATTTATGAAAATATATCTTACAAGTTCTATATTAACTTGAAGATTTTTCGCTGTATTAAATAATTCATCTTCACGCATGTTTTGTATTTGTCGAATCTGTTGATTTATTTGTCGCATGTGACGTACCGCTTGAATGATATCACCAGTTCCTGGCTCGCCTTTAGTTCGAATCATTGAAGCACCTTCTTCAATTCTTCTTAATGCTTCTCCTAAGTCTTTTGCACCACATACAAAAGGTGCATTGAATTTGTTTTTATCAATGTGATAAAGATCATCAGCAGGGGATAACACTTCACTTTCATCGATAAAGTCGATATCAAGTGCTTGTAAAATTTGTGCTTCAACAAAGTGCCCAATTCGTGTTTTTGCCATGACTGGAATCGATACTACATTTTGAATCTCTTTAATCATTTTTGGATCACTCATTCTTGAAACACCACCAACTTTTCGAATATCAGCTGGTATTCTTTCTAAAGCCATAACTGCACATGCACCAGCTTTTTCAGCGATAATTGCTTGTTCAGGTGTTGTTACATCCATAATCACGCCCCCTTTAAGCATTTGCGCAAGGTTTTTATTTAATTCAGAACGATCTTTCATTTTAATTTCCTTTATTGACATTAATTTGTTTCTAACATAGTATAATTTGACACTGATATCTTAAAAAGTATCAGAATATACAAAAAAATAGGTACCAGATTGGAGATGACTATGAATATGATGACAATTATTTTAGATACTAAAAGTAAAACACCTATTTATAGACAACTTTATGCCTATATAAAAAATGAAATTCAAATCAATAACTTGATTTATAATCAAAAGTTACCTTCGAAAAGAAAATTCTCAGAATATTTAGGTGTAAGTCAAAATACGATAATGACAGCGTATACACAATTGATGGAAGAGGGTTATATTAGCTCGAAAGAAAAAAAAGGTTTTTTTGTTTGTAAGGCTGAAAATCTGGAAAAATTTGAATTTAAGAACGACAAATTAAATATAGCCATACCTTTAAAAGATGAAACAATTGATTATAATTTTTCGATTAATACAGTTGAACACAATTCATTTCCATTTTCAATTTTGAGAAAAATGTACAAAGAAGTTATTGATGAAGAAGATAAAACTCTACTTCAAATCTCTGAAGTGCAAGGTTTAGAAGAATTAAGAGTAAGCATTTCAGCTTATCTTCACGATTCACGAGGAGTTAATTGCACAGCAAATCAGATAATTATAAGCTCTGGGATTGAATATCTTGTGCAATTGATTATTTTACTTTTAAAAAAGAATACAGTGTTTGGTCTCGAAAATCCTGGTTATGAAAAATCAAGATATATTTTAGAGGCAAACTTAAGTAATATTTTACCAATTCAAGTTGATTCTGAAGGCATGTCTTTGGGTGATGAAAATATAAATAAAGCAAATGTATTATTTCTATCGCCATCACATCAGTTTCCTACAGGAGGGATAATGCCAATCAATAGGAGGATTCAATTAATCAATTGGGCAAATAATGCAGAGAATCGATACATTATAGAAGATGATTATGATAGTGAGTTTAAATATAGCGGGAAACCTATACCATCATTACAAGGCTTAGATACTAATAATAAAGTAATATACATTGGATCGTTTTCAAAGTCGCTTTCACCAACAATAAGAATTAGCTATATGGTGTTACCAAAGAATCTATTAAAAGAGTATATTGAAAAACTATCTTTTTTAGTATGTTCAGTACCAATGATAGAACAAAAAGTTTTACATCGATACATTAGTGAAGGATATTTTGAAAGACATTTAAATAAGATGCGTAAAATATATCGATCAAAGTATGAAATCTTAGTACATTGCATAAACGAATTAAATCGAAACATAGAAATTAAAGGTACGGATGCTGGATTAAATATACTATTAAAAATTAATAATGGCATGACCGAAGAGGATTTAATAAAATCAGCATTGCAAAATAGAGTTAAAGTATACGGAATATCAACATATTATTTCGATCAAAGTAATTGCAAAAAATTGCCCAATATATTACTTGGATATGCATCTATGAGTGAATACGAAATAAAAGAAGCGATTAAATGTTTAGATAAGGCATGGTTTCATAATGTTTCCTGAGTATAAATATTAAACTAAATAGAAAAAATCAATCATATAATTCAGTTATATAGTCAAACTCATTAAAAGATTTAACAATAATATTAGTATTTAGACATAATGATAAATTATGAATTTTTTGTTTAAGAACTTAATTTGAAAGGGTGAATTTACTTTTGTGATTACATGAAACTTAACAAGTGATAGATGTAGCTCACTACTTTAGTAGAACCAATTGTAAATCACTTACTAGATTGCAGAATATCACAGTCGCGAATTTTTAAAGTAAGTTCCGGAAAATAGAAGAATGACTTATTTCTTAGACTTAAGTCATTTTTTAATAGGAGAAACGGAAATAAACTTGAGAAAAGTAGAGTGAAATAGAGAATATAAGCGAGCTTAAAAACAGAAGTAAATTCCGTTTCTCAAACTAAAGTCTGTTTTTATTTCCTGCAGATATGAAAATTGTATAAATTAGATTATGATAGAGCTAAGCTTATCCAGGCACTCTTTACCATACAGTTTTAATAAAGCTTCGTTGGGAGTCGAACCTGAAAGAGAAGCGATATGAGTTGAATTTATGATTCGATTAAACTCATTCACCTTTTCTTTCGATAAGTGATCAATGGACTTTCCTTTAGGAAAGAACTTTCTCAATTGTTTATTCATCTGTTCGACATTCGCTTTTTGGGAAGAGTTGAATGAATCACAGAAGAATAAATGAGTTCTTCGACTCTGTGTGAAAAGGGATGTCTCAATTTGGGTAAATTGAGAAAAGCAGACATCTCGATCAGTTAGAATAAATGGAAAGACTTGGGTAAACAGAGATGTGCCTAAGATGGTTTCTAATTGATCAAAGACATCAATGACTTTTTGCCCAGTCGGAGACTCAACCAAAAAGAGCAGAACATAATGAAGCGATGGAATCGTCATGGTGAGTATGCTCTTTTTGTCTGTCTTGATCGACCCTAAGAAATCCATTTGAACATGGAATAACCCTGGACGATGGTGTTGAAAGGCTAAGAAGTCTAAGTAGGTTCTTTGTGAGCGATCAATGCGATTATTCCCCTTATATTCATATTGTTTGAGTGATTTACGCTTCTTATACTTAACCGCATAGGGTAAGTCTAACCGTTTTGTACTTAACTGATGGGTATTAATTAATCGATAAACGGTCGGAACAGAAATGTTAAGGTCTGGGTTATGTTTAACGATGTGATAAATGGATTGATCCTCCAATACACCATCTTTAATAACTTTATCTAAGTGTTGATAGGCTTCTTTACTCATATTTAACCCTTGTCGTGAGGTGACTAAACGAACATCTGTTTCCTTCTGAGCATGGTGTGCATCATACTTGTATTGTGTAAAGGGACATAGATTATATTTCTTCATACAGCTATTACAGACATACGGAAAACGTTGAGTGTGTAGGCAAACTTTATCCTTAACTGAACCTTTCTTCGTTAAAATGCGATTACGCTTAATTTCTTTTGAAATCGATGACGGATCCATCTCTAAACAATCAGCGATTTCAACCAACTTCATTTTCTTGGATAATAGATTTGATATTAATTTCCGTTGATTCTCGTTTAAGTGTTTCCAATGTGACATAAAAATGTCCTCCTTTCTCTGCAGGAAACATCTTAATCCTATCACTTATTATTTCTCAGACTAAATTCTGTTAATTCCTAAAAACGGAATTAACTTAAATAATTAAAGCAGAATATCACAGTTGAATAAAAAATATTTTTTATGCGTTAAAATGATGCTAATATATAGTTGCTAATAATATAGACAGTTCGTAACCATCCTGTCATGAAACAAAACTAGGACCAACAATACTTTTTTAATTATGGTGCTATGCACCTTTTTTTGTAAGTGTTCTATTTAGGTGAATATATATAAAATATATTATTACATCGAAAGGTATGAAAAAATGAAGAAAAAGAATAGTCATAAAATTGCGATTTCAGGAATGATCATCGCATTGTATGTAGCAGTTATGTTTTTTAGTCAGAGTTTTTCTTTTGGACAATTTCAGATTAGAATTGCTACTAGCCTATACTCAATTGCGGCAGTTTATCCATTCCTGATTATTCCTTTAGGTATTGCAAATTTATTAAGTAACTTGTTATTTGGAGGGTTTGGACTACTCGACATATTTGGAGGATTGTTCGTCGGTATTTTAACAGCTTATGCTTGTTTCAAATCTAGAAAAATAAGTATTTATCTTGTTGCTATTCCGATTGTATTAATTCCATCGTTATTAGTATCGTTATGGCTAAAATTCATACTGAATGTGCCATATCAAGTACTTCTTATAAGTATTGGAATAGGTCAAATTATTCCGAGTATATTTGGTGTATTTTTAGTGATGTTTTTAGAAAAAATTCAATTAGGAAAAAAGAGTAATATCAATGAATAAAAATAAGCAAGAACATAAAGGCATTTCATTATTAGGAAGTCAGAATGTTGAATATAGAAGTGATTATAATCCTGACATTCTTGAAACATTTGAGAATAAACACCAAGATAATTATTATTTTGTAAAATTTAACTGTCCTGAATTTACGAGTTTGTGCCCAATTACGGGTCAACCAGATTTTGCAACAATTTATATTTCATATGTTCCAAACGTAAATATGGTTGAAAGTAAATCTCTTAAATTATATCTTTTTAGTTTTCGGAATCATGGGGATTTTCATGAGGATTGTATTAATAAGATAATGAAAGATCTGATAAATGTGATGGATCCTAAATATATTGAAGTTTGGGGCAAATTTACACCAAGAGGTGGGATATCAATTGACCCATATTGTAATTATGGAAAGAAGAATACACAATGGGTAGATGTTGCTAATGAACGATTACATTTGCATGATCTTTATCCTGAAAAATCGATAATAGATAGAAATTTACGCTTTTTAATTGTTATTATCCCATCAAATATACTTGAAAATTTTTCAATAGATTACTATTATAAAAAGTCTATAAACTGATTTAAATGATGCTAAAAAGGATACTGGGATTTGTTTTTCAAATTATTCATATTGTAAGTAGACTTTGAGATTTAACCAAACGGATCGAAAACGAAATCATTGTTTCTTACAAATAGCGAGAACATCACGAACATTTCCTGGTTATCCATACTCATGAATAGAAGTTAAAAACCTATAGAAAAAGGATAGATACTAAGATACTAGGTTGGAAAACCGGGATAATGATGCTACAAGATTTTGAATCCTGAATACATGTAATTTTCGTTATTCAAATGGATGAATATGTGAATTCATGGTGAACTGGAACGAGTACTAAGGTTTATTAATTTTATTCAACCTGTCTCAATATCCGTCCATATATAACAAGTAACACCTATAAAAATAAAAATTTAATAAAAATTTAATATAATAGAATATAATAGAAATAGTAATTACAAAACTTCAACATAAATAACCAAAATACTCTCAAAAGAAAACTAAGGTTTAACATAAAAATAAATAGGAGACATGTGATGGATAAAGAAAAAATAGAAAAAGCGGTCAGGGAAATAATTATTGCTATAGGTGAAGATCCTGATAGAGAGGGACTTTTAGATACACCTAAGAGA
>JAJZTY010000163.1 GCA_021847325.1 Bacillota bacterium | reverse complement strand
GATCTATCCACCCATAATCAAGAAAATAAGTAAATTAGCACATACACTTAAGATATAAATAAAGAGCACTTTAAACCAAACATAAAACCTTACATTCATAGGAGATATCTGGATTGAAAGAAACACATTATCATCCCGATCATCTAATATAGAAAATCCAGCCATAGATCCAAATATCATCCCTGAAATAATCGTAAGTGCCACAACTAATAGATTGATTCCATTCTCATCAAAATTCTGATTCTCCAATAGATATTTAGCTAAGAATCCCACCATGATAGGATACACCAGTAACATCGCTGTCATTCGATCTCTAAGAAGATTCTTAAACTCAAATTTCATTAATCGAATTAACATACTTATACCCCCAAATCCTTTGTCGCATAGGATTTAAAGTTTGGTAAAACTAAGAACTTATATAACACAAAACTTAAGGATACGATATACACTGTATCCATTAAATATTGAATTCCATCAAAGCTTGAACTAAAAGACGCATTCAATAATCTTAAAGTAACTTCAGTAGGTGACCAGAAGATAAAGTCTAATGTCGATTGAGGTAGGATTCCAATCATCACAAAGATACTTGGCAAGACTAACACAATCATAAGAATCATATAATTCATAAGCAGTGCTGTGAAATCTTTTGAGATATAACTCAATAACACACCAATAAATACATAATAACTACTCACTAATATGATGCCTAAAAATAACCAATGAAAATTAAATAAGAAATCTTTGAAGAAATAGAGAGAAATCCCTATAATCACAAATATGAGAAGTATATTTAGGATGTTCGCAATGATCTTACCTAATAAATACTCTGTTTCAGTCATAGGTGAGATTAACATCGAACTAATGGTATGTTCCTTCTTTTCATAGAACATTTCTGCCCCAACTAAGAGAGACGTCATTGCGGAAGATTCCATAAGGAATACAAATGGTAAAAATTGTTTAAATTCTTCTATTTCTAAGAAGTATCCTATCCCAACCCATACTAATGCCACAACCAATGAAGCAGTAAATAGATTATATTTTGTGAGTCGAGTGAATTCACCCGATACTAAGTGTTTAATCTTCTCCATGAAGTTTGACTCCAGTGACTTGGATAAATATTTCTTCAAGGGTTGTTTCTCCACTGTGGATGGTTTCGATTTCTTTATTTTGGATAAGTTGGGTAAATTCTTCAGTTTTAATCTCGTCCATGTTAAACACTTTGGATATTGTTTGATTATTTTCTTTGTATTCTACTGTTACAGTTCGCTTTCCATACTTGATTTTTAGATTACGCGGACTATCGATTTCAGCTATCTTTCCATCCGTAATAAATGCGACCCGATCACATAACTCATCCACATCTGACATGATATGGGAGGTTAGGAATACAGTTCCTCCATTGTGGGCAAATTCACGTATTATTTCTTTCACTATACGCGAATTCTTTGGGTCTAGGCCATTGGTTGGTTCATCCAAGAATAACATCTTAGGCTTATTTAAAAGAGCTCTCACAAGGTTTAAACGTATCTTCATCCCTTTTGAATATTCTCCTACGAGCTTATTGCGATCTTCCCATAAACCTAAACGTTCCATGAGTGGTTGTATCTCCGCATGATTCTTATACAGTTTCTGGAAGAACTCCAAATTCTCCATAGCGGTGAGTTTAGAGAAAGAGATTGGCATCTCGAAACAAACACCAATTTCCTCATAAAACGCATCATTAAAACTCTTTAAGTCTTTCTCATCGAAATGGATTTCACCCATTTCATAATTCAAAAGCTTTACAAGAATCTTTTGAGTGGTTGTCTTACCTGCACCACTTGGACCTAAGAATCCAAATATTTCCCCCTGTTTAATCTCAAAATCAATACCTTTAATCGTATTGTCTGAATTCTTAGGGTATTTAAATACTAGATTTTTAACTTTAAACATAGCGCTCCTTATAGAACCTTCGTCCCATTTTGTAATAGATGAATTATCTGCTTACTCTTTTCAATCATTAAATCGTATTCTTTATTCTCAAATAACTCTAATAGAATCTTTTGACTTGTACTTGTTAGTACTTCTGATAATAGATAGGGATCAATATCCTTTCGAATAAATCCTTTATCTTGATCCTTCTTTATTAAATAAATAAAGTAATCATTCATCGATGGATTCTTTTCATTTAGCTTACGAATAAAATCACTATCATCCTTCTGCATCAACAATCCAATCTTATAATACCGAGGTTGAGCCTCCATCCAAACTCGTACCTGTTTCAACATATTCAGATAATCATCAAAGACCCCATGACTCTCATCACTCACCACATCTTTGAATAACTCATATTTCTCTTTCGCAATCATTCCCAGTATTTCCATATAACAATCTTCTTTATTCTCGAAATATTGATAAAAGCTTCCTCTAGAGATATCCGAATTCTTTATAATTCGATTAATAGATGAATCCGTAAATGTATAAGAACTAAATTCTTCTAAACACGCTTCAATTAATCGATCTTTCTTATCTTTTTCCAAATTATAAAATGTTTGTTTAGGCATATGACACCCCTGTCATATGTATTTTACAACACTATTCATTGTTTATCAATAAAAAGAGGCTGTAACGAATAAACAGCTTTGAATAGAAGACAAATGAAAAGGTCCAGGCAAACGCTTGGACCTTTTCTAGTATAATTTAGGTATGGAAAATATTTCGATTAACCATGCGCTAAA
>JAJZTY010000162.1 GCA_021847325.1 Bacillota bacterium | reverse complement strand
TAAAGACGAAGTAATCCTTGATATAAGCATAATGTTTATTGTATGTAATGATTTCATTCATTAGTACAAATTATTGATCACTAAAGGCAAGAGAAGTATTCGCAAACAAAATAAACAAAGGAATATCAATCAAACCATCCATAAGTTGTACAAATAGAAATCCATACAATAAAATCATTAACACAATAGAACTAAACCGATTGACTAAAGCACGTAAATCAATTGCTCGATAAAGACTTGTGCCCGATTCAATATAGTCATTAAAAAGAGTGCGTATTTTCCTCATCAACAAATCCGTCATGTGATAAATACGAACATCTTTCGCAATATCCTTACTACGCATCATTCTAAGATAATAGACATAGATACGATTTCCTTTTGGACTTGTCTTAGCTTCTCTTGTCTCAACTTTCATCATCACCGTATTCATCATGAAACTAATGATTGTTACACCGAATATCATCACAAAAATCCAAATATTGAGTCGAGATAATACAATACTCAACGTAAATATCGTAAAGAACGCTTGAACAACTTTAGGTATTGCGGATATGATTCCATGAATGGTTCCATATTGTGTAATAGGTGTTACAGCTGTATCCTTCTTGGTTATAAAGATAGGATCTTCGACTTTTTCATAGGGTACTTTCATCAAATTCTTTGAGATAGATGATTGAAAACTATCATTCATAACCGAAACTTCCACTGTTACAACTCTCTCCACCCAGCGTGTTAATAGAGAAAAAATAAGAACGACACCAAATACTCCAATCAACTTAATCATTAAATCTAAATACTCCGTTTGACTGGTTAATAAGATAATAATCAAAGACGGCACAAAAACTTGTGCAAGTGAAGTAATCAAAGTTAGAAATGATAAACCAAGTTGAAGAGGTATTAGTTTCTTATTCAACTGATTTACTTCTTTAAATAAAGAGAGAAAAGTTCTAAATCGCTTCTTCATAGATTTCACCCTCCTTATAATATTTCGCTTGAATTTGAAACAAATTATAGTAAACACCTTTTTTATTCATTAACTCAGTATGTGTTCCTTGTTCAAGTATCTTAGATTCACCTACAAGAATAATTTCATCACAAAAACGTGTACTTGCTAATCGATGTGATACAAATAGGATTGTTTTATCTTTATAGTATTTATTGATATTGTAATAATACTCATACTCAGCTAAAGCATCTAAAGCACTTGTTGGTTCATCTAAGATCATAACGGGTCTATGACTTAATACAGCTCTAACCATCATAAGTTTCTGAGCTTGACCTCCCGATAATCCTATTCCATTTTCACTTACATAATGCGTCATCTCATAATAGAGTTTATTCTCTAATTCACTAAGTCCACCTTTTACAAGTTCTTGATTCAATATGGTATCATCCACCTCTTGATCAAAAACTAAATTCTCTTTTAAATTAAACGCAAATACATTCACTTCTTGAAATACAGCACTAAATAAATCAAAATATGACTTCTCATCCAACAATTGAATATCTACTCCATTAAGCAATATAACTCCACTTGTTGGTTTATATAATCTCAAGAGTAATTTAATTAATGTAGATTTACCACTTCCATTCAAACCAACAATCGCAATCTTCTTTCCTTTTTCTATTTTAAGATTCAAATCTTCATAGATGTAACGTTCTGTCTGAGGATATTTAAAGGATACATTTTTAAACTCAATCACCCATGATGATTGTTCAATCAACGTTTCTCCTTTATCCTCATGTTCAATATCAAGATATTCAAACATAGCTTTAAAGTTCTCATGCATGGATACAATAATTAATAAGTTATCTATAGATAATTTCATCGCATTATTCAATTGATTTAACATTACGATATAAGACGTAAAAATACTTAAAGGAATATCCCCTTTTAATAAAGAATAAGCAAGTATTCCATAGATTAAACTATTCCGTAAAAATTGATATAAATCATTTAACCAAGCTGCACGTAATAAATAGAAACTAGTCTTATGTGAGAGTTGTTTAAATAATACAATTAAATCATCCAACTTTTTAGTAATTAAATCGATCAAGCCATAAACTCGAATTTCCTTCGCATTCGCAAAATCAATCGCAATATCATTCCAATACCAATGATCTCGATACTTAGGATTGTATTCACGATGTAAAGCGTCTTTCTTACGTGAATCTCGAATATAGATGATGGAATAAAAGACAAACCATTCAAAAATAAAAAGTGATATCCATGGACTTAATTCAAAGAGTAAACCAACAGAAATGAATATTGGCGCAACATTCCCAAATAACATTCCACAATTTAAATAAAACGCTTGTACACCATCCACACTTATTACACTTCTAAATACCGTCCAACTCTTATCTTGGATCTCAGCACTTTCATACTTTTCTAGAGGCATCACTAAGTTCTGATGCATCATCTCTTCGAGTAAGTAGTACCGAATACGATATCCTACCGGTGTGTAATATATTTTTGAGAGTGATGAAAGTAGTCCAGATATCATCAACAAACCAAATGTTGTCATAAAAACAGTTAGATTAAACTGTTTTAACTCTGCCATTTCTACGATGACTCTGGGGGAAATGATTAGAAAATACACAAAAATACCTGATGCTACAAAATTAAGCATTATCCAAAAGAAAAATGCTTTTTCTCGTTCCCAAGCAATCTTAATAAATGCTCTTATATTCTTATTAACAATGTTTAAATAGTTCAAGAAAATTCTCCCGTGCTTTTCTATT
>JAJZTY010000034.1 GCA_021847325.1 Bacillota bacterium | reverse complement strand
GTTGGCACTTTTGTATTGGCGGAGGAAGCAGGATTTGAACCCGCGCGAGCTTGCACTCCTATCGGTTTTCGAAACCGACCCCTTCAACCACTTGGGTATTCCTCCAATGCTTATCTATTATATCAAAATTATATATCAACGATATAAAAAAAGAGAACTAATTTCCCTTTTTCATGTTTTCTTTATAAGCATTAAATTCTTCTTCATTACAATAGATAAAGTGTTTTGGAGTGATCTCTCTCATACTTGGTTTATCTTCTTCGTATTTATGTTGAGATGGATCATAATTAAAGCGTGCTCGCTCTTTTTCACTCTTTGGATCGGGCGTTGGAATGGCTGACATTAATGATTGAGTATATGGATGTAAAGGATTATTGTATAACTCTTCAGCATCTGCTAACTCTACAATCTTGCCTTTGTGCATAACAGCAATTCGATCTGAAATATATCTTACCATAGATAGGTCATGCGCAATAAATAAATAGGTTAAGCCTAATTCCTTTTGAAGTTTCTTTAATAAGTTAACCACCTGGGATTGAATAGAAACATCTAGTGCAGAAATAGGTTCATCACAGATAACTAATTTAGGATTTGTGATTAAAGCACGAGCAATCCCAATACGTTGACGTTGTCCACCTGAAAATTCATGAGGATATCTTCCAGCATGTTCACGAGACAAACCAACTTTGTTTAAAATCGCATAAACTAGTTCATCACGTTCTTCTTTTGATTTTGCCAGCTTATGAATATCAATTCCTTCAGCCACAATATCACGGATGTTCATACGGGGATTTAAACAAGCCATTGGATCTTGGAAAATCATTTGCATATTACGTGCTATCGAACTTCGTTCTTCTTTTGAAATCTTTCCACTAGCCTGTTTGTCATCAAATTTGACATTCCCACCCGTAATATTGTATAAGCGAATGATAGAACGACCGATTGTAGTTTTACCTGAACCAGATTCTCCAACTAATCCAAATGTTTCACCTTCATAGATTTCAAAACTAACATCATCAACCGCTTTAACTTTAGACTTACGATCTAATTTAAAGTATTGTTTAAGGTTTTCTACTTTTAAAATAACTTTCTTTTCCATTACGCTTTACCCCCTTTATGCATTAATTGATTAATACGTTCTTGAAGTTGTGCAGGACGTTCAACTTTAGGCGCTTTTGGATGTAATAACCACGTTGAAGCATAATGTGTTTCAGATACTTTGAACATTGGAGGTTGGTATTCAAAATCAACCTTCATAGACCAATCACTTCTTAAAGCAAATGCATCTCCTTTTGGAGGATTAATCATTTGAGGTGGAGCGCCTGGTATTGCATATAATTCTACACCCTTCGCTTGGAAAGCAGGTATGGAAGCTAATAAACCCCAAGTATATGGATGCTTAGGATCGTAATATACATCTTCAACTGTTCCAATTTCAACAATCTTACCCGCATACATAACCGCAACACGATCACTCATGTTCGCAACAACACCTAAATCATGCGTAATAAAAATTACGGATACACCCAGTTGTTTCTGTAAATTTTTAATTAGTTCTAAGATTTGTGCTTGTGTTGTGACATCAAGCGCAGTTGTAGGTTCATCACAAATTAGGATTTTAGGATTACAACTTAGTGCTATCGCGATGACAATTCTTTGTCTCATCCCACCAGAAAATTGATGAGGGTATTGTTTATAACGTTTATCTGGATTATCAATCCCAACAAGTGAGATTAATTCTAATGAACGTGCTTTTGCTTGTTCCTTAGTAAAATTTAAATTATTCATAAGTGATTCCGTAATTTGTTCACCAATTGTCATAACAGGATTCAAAGATGTCATAGGATCTTGGAAAACCATAGCTAAATCAGCACCACGATATTTTGAATATTTTGATTCATTTAAAGTAACTAAGTTGACATCATTATATATAATTTCGCCTTTCTCAATTATTGCGTTTGGCGTTAATAAGCCCATAATTGCTTTCGAAGTTACTGATTTACCTGAACCAGATTCACCAACAATTGCCAGTGTTTCTCCTTGTTGTAAATCGAAGCTAACATTACGCACAGCTTGAACTAATCCACCATGTGTTTTAAATGAAACTGTAAGATTTCTTACACTTAATACGATATCTTTCATGTTACTGTACTCCTAGTTATTACGCATACGAGGATCTAAAGCGTCTCGTAAGCCATTCCCTAACAAGTTGATAGAGAGCATTAATATTGATAGAACCAAACTAGGAATAACTAATTGGTAAACATACGTCATTGCGCCTTGAGTGGATGAAATCGCATCATTAATAAGAACACCTAATGAAGGTTTGCTTAAGTCCAATCCAATTCCAATGAATGCTAAGAATGCTTCATAGAAGATAGCAGATGGAATTGAAAATGATGCCATAACAATAATTTGAGCAACAACGTTGGGAATTAAATGTTTAACAATAATTCTGACATCTGATGCCCCTAAAGTACGAGCAGCTAATACGAACTCTTGATCTCTTAATTTTAAGAATTGAGCACGAATCATACGTGCAACACCAATCCAACCTGTCAGTGCGATCGCAATTGCGATAGGAACGATACCAGGTTGTAAAAACATAAACAATACAAATAGAATAACAATTGACGGAATACCATATAACACTTCTAATATTCTCATCATAACATCATCAATCTTAGTGCCACCAAAATAACCAGCAACACCACCATATATAACTCCGATCAATACGTCAATAATCGCCGCATAGAATCCAATTAATAATGAAATACTTGTACCATACCAAACACGTGTCCAAATATCGCGTGAAAGAATATCAGTACCAAAAATAAAGTAACGATCTTCGATATCTAAATACTTATAGGTATATTCTTTAACACGTAGATATTCAATACGGTTACGTGAGAAAGTACCAACAACTTTATATTCATCTGGTGCATATCCAACTTCTGCTAAAGAAGCTTCAGTATATTCCTTAACTAAGGTACCATCAAAAATTCCAAGATTTTCAAGAACTGGAACTCTCGCAGGTAGTTGAGCAAACTTATAGTAATCTTCATCAACACGCCCTGTTAAACTGTAATTCGATAACATAGGTGCGATAATAGAAGTTAATGTTAAGATCGCAATAATAGTTAAAGCAATAACTGCAACATAGTTTTTAAACAAACGGCGCATAGAATCTTGCCAAAACGATATTGGTTTATTGGTTAATCCTTCTGCATCACCAGAAGATTTTTCAAATGTAAATAGTTCTTCTGGAATCGATAGTAAATCAGTTTCTTGATTAGCTGCATCAATTTTATTAGTCATTTTTACTACCTCCTATTAATCTAATACGTGGATCAACAATACCATAAGCAATATCAACAAATAACATAGTGACAACAAACATCGCACTATATAAAAGTTCAGCTCCTAGTGTTACGAATGTATCTTTAACGTTAATGGATTTAATTGTTAGTAGCGCTAAGCCAGGAACTCCAAAGAATCTTTCAACAACAGTACTACCCGTAATCAACGCAACAAGCATTGGCCCCATAACGGTAATGATAGGAATTAAGGCATTTCTTAACGCATGTTTAGTAAATACTTGTCTTTTATTTAATCCCTTAGCACGTGCTAAAAGAATATAATCTGAATTATAAACTTCAACTAATTCTGTACGCATGTACCGAGATATTGTAGCAACAACACCAAATGTTAACGATAATATCGGTAATGTCATAGAATGTATTTCGGATAGTAAGGATATACCTTTAGCAGGATCTGCCTTATTAAATATAATAGGTACAATTGGAAATTCTTTTCGTAAAAGTAATAAAATTGTCGCTATAACAAACGAAGGTACAGATACACCTATTACTGCAATAATTGTATTAAAATGATCCCAGAACTTATTTCGATTCAGTGCAGCTAATGCACCTAAGAAAATACCAATGGAAGTTCCTAACGCTAGCGCAATAAGACCTAATCGAATCGTAATTGCGAGAGGTTCGAAAATCATTTTTGTAACAGGGAAATTCTTAATAATAATAATGGACTCACCGAAATCAAATTGTGCCAACTTCCCAAGATAAATTACATATTGAACTAAAATAGGTTTATCTAATCCATATTTAGCCTCAAGAATAGCTCTAGTTTCAGCAGAAATTCTTGGATTTGTAAAAGGTGATCCAGGCGTTACCTTTAATAAAATAAACAAAACAGTCATAATTAAGAAAAGTGTCAACGCCATTTGAAGAACTCTTTTACCAATATAACGAGCCATACTTTTACCTCCTTTACGTGTAAAAAATGTAGTATTTGTAAACAATGTCACTATTATATATCAAATAGAACATATGTGAAAGTTATTATCGAACTAATTGAAATTTTTTTTATAATTTCGTAATTTTATGAATTAAAATGTAAATATTTACATAATGATATTTTTTTAATTAATAATGTGTTTATTGGAATAAAAAGGATGCTCGAGAGCATCCTTTTCAATTCTTAACCAAAGATATTATTCAGCGATTTCTTTATAAGCCCATTTCAAGCTTGTGTCATATCCACTTAAGTGGAACACAATACCGGAAACTAGAGGATTAGCAAGAGAAACACCTGCTCTTTGATAGATAGGAACTACTACGGCGTCATTTAAGAATACACCTTCTGCAGCTTGTAGATCAGCCCAAACGGTAGCGTCATCTTTACCAGCAGCAGACATTAGTGCATCGTATTCAGCACTTGACCAACCTACTTCGTTATATGGACCATCTGTTAACCACATATCCAAATAAGTTGTCGGCCAATCATAGTCAGGACCCCAACCAGCAAATGTGATATCGAAGTTACCAGCTTCAGCTTCAAGTAATTTTTGAGCAAATGGTAATGTTGTAACGTTAATAGTTACACCATAACCTGCAAATAATACATCTAATTCTTGTTTAACGAATTCAATGATTAAACCAGCAGTTGCAGATTCATAGTTTAAGATTTCTACAGTAAGTTTATTATCGCCTTCTGCAAAACCTAATTCAGTCATACCTTCAACAAATAGTGCACGAGCTGCAGCTTTATCTGTTAACATATAACCTTCACCACGAGCATCTTCATAACCAGCACCTTCAAATGTGATGTAATCACTAGGTACTAAATGGAATGCAGGGATAGAACCATTCTTCAAGATATTTTCAGTAATATATGATTTATCGATTGATTTAGCGATTGCTTGACGAACTTTTAGGTTATCAAACAATGGATTACCAGCATTAACATCATCAGTAGCAGTAGCATCAGGACCAGCGTTACCAACGTTGATCATTAGATAGAATACAGCTGTATCAGGTACTGTAACAGCATCTGGATCTTTACCACGTTGAGTAACGAATTCACCAGATAAACCAACACGGTCAATTTGACCTTCATCATATAGAGCAACACCAGTTGCTACATCGTATTGTTCGATAACACGGAATGTTACTGCAGGAGTTCTTACAACTTCAGCTTCCCAATATTCAGGGTTACGAGTCCATACAAATTCAACAGAATGATCCCATTTGGACATATAGAATGGTCCATTGTACCAAAGGTCTTCAGCTGTTGTACCATAACTTTCGCCTAGTTCATCAACTTTTTCAGCAGGAACTGGGTAGAATGAAGGAAATGCCATATTGTTAAGGAAATATGGAACCTTTTCAGCTAATACAACTTCTAATGTTGAATCATCAACAGCCTTATAGCTAACGATTTTAGCAACATCAGCAAGCATGAATGTGTATTGATATTCGCCAGCAGCTAAACGATCCCAACTATAGACGAAGTCTCCAGCAGTAACAGCACGTTGCTTTTCACCAAGAGCGTTAACCCATACAGCATCTTTATTTAATTTAAATGTCCAAGTCAATGTAGCTTCATCAAACGTCCATTCTTCAGCGACACCAGCAACGATATCAGCATTTTGACCTTGACGAACAAGACCTTCCATAACGTTTCCTAATGAATCAAAGGAAACAGCGTCGGTAGCCAAGTTAGCATCTAATGTAGGAATGTCTTCGCTTTGGAACAAGTTAATATTTGCACCAAGTTCTACTTTTTTAGCACATCCTACTAAGTTAGTAGCAACTAGAACTGCGACTACTAATAATAATAATAGTCTTTTCATTTTAATAATCCTTTCCACACCGTTTGTGTATAGAGACAATTATAGTGTAAAAATGAAAACTGTCAATACATTTGTGAAATTCCAGTGAAATTATATTCATTATATTTCAATAAATAATGTAAATTGTTTCATGAGTATTTATATTTATTTGTTGTGCTATAATTTTAAATATTATGAAAAAAACACTCTATCTATTCGTATCTTTATATTTAATCTCACTTATTTACGCTTCTGTTCAATCTATTTTTTTTAGAGAATCTTTTTTCTTGAACTTTCTAAATGTGATTGGAATATTTAGCATTATTCTATTAATAGTGCTTGTTCTATTATTATTATCAGGATCAGGATACTTCGATGTATTTGGATATACATTCAAAAAGACATACTTAATGTTTACAAATAAAGTAAATAAAATGAATATTGAAAATCAAGATAAATATAGATCTTATTATGATTATAGTCAATTTAAGTCTATGAATCGATTAAAGATTAAATTTAGTTTTACAAGGGCTGTATTATTCTTTATATTATTTAACTTTATACTCAGTGTAATTTACTCATACTATTTAAACTAAAACAACATAAAAAAAGACTATTGGATTGATATGATCCCTCCAAAGTAGACAATACAAATATGTAAAGTCGAAAGGAGGGATTTTTTCATGGGAAGGAAAAGTCAATACAGTATCGAAGAGAAAATACAAATCATAAATGAATATCAAAAAGGCGAGAAAAGTTTCACTGATATCTACACAAAATATGGATTAGCTTTCACAACATTAAGGCAATGGGAATACATTTACGAAGCAGAAGGACGTCTTGGGTTCGAGGTAAAACAAGCGAATGCGTGTTATTCCAGAGAATTAAAAGAAAGTGCGATACACGATTATCTGAACGGAGTAGGATCATACCGAGATCTATGTAAGAAATATCGTATTCCATCCATAACGACACTAGACAATTGGGTAAAGAAGTATAATGGGTATGAAAAACTGAAGGATTATGATCCTAAAGGAGCTATATACATGATACCCAAACAGAAAACAAGTCTAGAAGAAAGAGTTGAAATTGTAAAGTATTGCCTTGATCATGATGCCTCCTATAAACACACCGCGGAGTATTTTAACATAGCCTATTCACAAGTTTATCAATGGGTGAAGAAATATGAAATGTTCGGAGAAGAAGGATTAATCGATCGAAGAGGCATTCATAAGATTCCTGAAGAGCTCAGCGAGATAAACCGTTTAACGCGAGAGAATGAGCAATTAAGGAGACAACTAGAATTAAAAGAAAGAGAGACTATTCTCTTAAAAAAAGTGAAGGAATTCGAAAGGAGGCGTTATTTTCCAAAGTCAAACAAGAACCACAATATCTAGCACTTCAAAGTTGCCATGCACAATATCAGTGGAGTATTCAGTGGATGTGTCAGATATTAGAACTTAACCGTTCAAGTTACTATAAGTGGCTCAATCGAGTTGAAACACCCGTTGAAATCGAGAATCATCAGTTAGCGCAGCTCATTCTAGAATATCATGAGATGTTTGACCAAATCTTGGGTTATCGAAGGATGACGGATTGGATTAATCAATTGAATCATAAACACTACAGTAAGAAGCGTGTGCGTCGATTGATGAAATTACTGGGTCTACAGTCCATTATCCGTAAGAAGAAATCAAAGTATCAAAAATCAACCCCTGAAATATCAGCTGAAAATCTCTTAGCCCGTAACTTTAGTGCCAGTGCACCAAATCAAAAATGGGTGACGGATATTACAGAATTCAAAGACAGGCATTCGGGAAAGAAGCTTTACCTAAGCGCTATTATCGATCTCTATGATCGCAGTATCGTTGCCTATGAAATAAGTCTTCGAAATGATAATACACTCGTATTTAAAACATTTGAAAAAGCGATGATCGCTAATCCTGGAGCAACACCCCTCTTTCATTCAGATAGAGGCTTTCAATACACCAGTAAAGTATTTAAAACAAAGCTTAATTATTATGGCTTAACGCAAAGTATGTCTCGTGTCGGTAAATGCATTGATAATGGTCCTATAGAAGGATTCTGGGGCATCATAAAGTCTGAAATGTATTACTTATATAAATTTGAAAGTATTCAAGACCTAAAGTGCGCCATTGATAAGTATGTCCATTTCTATAATACGATTCGATTACAAAACCGTTTTCAAAACCAAACACCTATGCAAGTTCGCATAGCTGCATTAACGAGTGAATCAAACACACAATATCCAATTAAAGAGAATAAAAAAATCAAAAAATATTATAATTTATTGAATTCAAAGCAGAATCAAAATTTAACTACATAAAAAGATGACTCACTTATAAAATGAGTCATCCATATACTTTATTTATTTACCGTGTCTACTTGACAGGGGTCTAATCAGATTGGATAGTCTTTTTACTCTATTAACCTCTTAAGAAGAATAACCAAATAACAAATACCATAATCCCTAAAACGACTAACATCATAGGAATGAAAGTAATCATAGCCGCAATAATCATAGCGGTAACATCACCTTTTTCAAACTGAGTATTCTTTAATTTTTCTTCGTAGCCAGCGATCTCTTCTTTTGTATACTTTTTAAGACGGCGATTAAACACCCTCTTCACTCCTTAAATGACATGCAACAAAATGTCCTTCTTCAATTTCTTCCCACTTAGGAACAACTGTTCTACATTTCTCAGTTGCATATTTACAACGAGTGTGGAATTTGCATCCCTTTGGAGGATTGATTGGAGATGGAATATCCCCTTCCAATATACTTAACTTCGCATTAGACGCTACATCCGTTCTAGGAATAGCTTCTAATAATGCTTCAGTATATGGATGTAAAGGATTATCGAAGATACGATCTGCTGGCGCAAGTTCTACTAAGTTACCTAAATACATAACACCAATACGATCTGAGATAAACTTAACAACACTTAAATCATGTGTAATAAATAAATAAGTAAGTTTATTTTGTTTCTTCAAATCAATTAATAAGTTAATGATTTGAGATTGAATGGAAACGTCCAATGCACTTACAGCCTCATCACAAACAATAAACTTAGGATTTAAAGCTAATGCACGAGCAATTCCAATACGTTGTCTTTGTCCACCAGAGAATTGGTGTGGATAACGATGAATAAAGTATGGTGCTAACCCACATTGATCCATTATTTTAGTTATGTATTCAGTGTAGTTTGGTTCATTTTCATTTTTAAATATACCATGAGCTAACAAACCTTCACCAATAATTTGTCCTACTGTTAAACGTGGATTTAAAGATGAATAAGGATCTTGGAAGATAATTTGAAGATCCCTACGTAAATGACGCATATCTTCTTTTTTAAGTGAAGCTAAGCTTTCACCTTCATCTTCACGTCCATAATAAACAACTTTACCTTCAGTTGGTTCATACAATTGTAAGATAGTACGTCCAAATGTAGATTTACCACAACCAGATTCACCAACTAATCCGAGTGTTTCACCTTCTAAGATATCAACTGAAACACCATCAACTGCTTTTACATTTAAGATACCCTTTTGAAAAACACTTTTCTTCTTCAAAGGGAAATATTTCTTAAGTTCCTGAACACTAATCAGTACTTTTTTATTTTCACTCATGGTGAGCTCCTTTCTTAGGATAGAAGCAACGAACTGTTTGATTTGCTTCAACCTGAACTAGAGGCGGCTCTTCATTTCTACACTTATCAGTCGCAAATTTACATCTAGGCGCAAACTTACAACCCTTTGGTAAGTCAAGAGGATGAGGAACAGAACCAGGAATAACATCTAGTTTTTCTGTTTTCTCACTCGTTAGACTTGGAATAGAATTGAGTAAGCCTTCTGTGTAAGGATGCATATACTTTGATTTATTTTGGAAGATATACTCAACAGGTGCAGTTTCTACTACCTGTCCACAATACATAACCGCTACATCATCTGCCATTTGATTAATGACCCCTAAGTCATGGGTAATGAATAAAATAGAAGTATCATTCTCACGTTTCAATTCATTCATTAAATGAAGAATCTGTGCTTGAATAGTAACATCTAACGCAGTTGTAGGTTCATCCGCGATAAGTAGTTTAGGCTGACATGCAAGTGCCATAGCTATCATTACACGTTGATTCATCCCCCCAGATAATTGGAAAGGATACATCTTAGCTACTTCTTCAGGGTTAGGAATTCTAACTGCAGATAACATCTCTATTGTACGTTGTGCAGCTTCTTCTTTTGTCATTTTTTGGTGAAGCATTAACACTTCACTTATTTGACGAGTAACAGTAAATACAGGATTTAAACTTGTCATTGGCTCTTGGAAAATCATGGAAACATCGTTACCACGAATTTTTCTTAGCTCAAGTTCAGAAAGTTTAGTTAAATCCTTTCCTTCGAATAAAATTTCACCATCAAATACTCTTTGATTGTGTTCAAACAAGCGAAGGATACTCATAGCAGTTTGACTCTTACCACTACCTGATTCACCCACTATACCTAAGGTTCTACCTTTTTCTACTTTTAATGTAACACCATAAACTGCCTTGATTAATCCACGACGAGTTTCAAAATAGGTGTGTAAATTTTTAATTTCTAATAATGACATTTGATACCTCCTATTTTTCGTTCGCCTTTGGATCCATCGCATCACGTAAACCATCACCAACGATATTTACACTTAATGCGGCAATTAATACACACACAGCCGGTAAAATCCAACGCCACCAGTACAACTGAATAACATCAGATTGTTGGGCTCCATTTAACATATTACCCCATGATGGTGATGGAGGTACAACCCCGAATCCCAAGAAGGATAATCCTGCTTCAGTTAATAAACTACCTGCATAACTTAGAGTCATACTAACAATTACGATATTAATAATATTAGGAAGAATATGACGGAGAATAATCGTATTCGATTTAATACCAAGCGCTCTCGCCGCAAGAACGAAATCCTTCTCTCTTTCAGCAAGAATTTGTCCACGTATTAAACGCGCCAATCCCGGCCAAGATATAACACCAAGAATCATCATAATCATCATTAACTTCTGAGTTTGAGTTAGATAACCTTGTAAGAATGAAGACAATGTAATCGCAAGAGGTAAGAATGGGAATGAACTAATAACTTCCGCAAAACGCATGAGTAAATTATCAACCCATTTACCATAGAAACCAGAGATTAATCCGATTAATAAACCAATAATTGTTGAAATTAATACCGCAACAGCTCCGACTGTCATTGACACACGACCACCATGTAATAAGCGTAATGCCAAATCACGTCCAAACTCATCACTACCTAATAAGAAACCATTGTTACCCCATCCATAAACTTTACCAGATTCAGTAACAGCATAACTTTGGTAGAAACCTGCAGATGCATAAGTTACTTTTTCATTTTCTAATTCTGAAGGAATTGTTGCTTGATTGTACTTGTTACTACCCCAAGCATATAACTTACCATTAGAATCAACAGCCATAAAATGAGCACGTCCAGCCGTTACTTGCGTAATTTTAGCATTCTCAATACCTTCTGGTAACTGCAATAATTCATTGAAGTTTTCACCCCAAACATAGAGTTTACCATCTTTATCAATACCAGCAGCTGTACGTAATGTAACAGTAATATCGACTAATTGGACAGAACCATCTTTAATATAATCTGGCATCGCAGTCTCAAGTGGTGTTCCACTTTGACCCATTATTCCAACTTTACCATTATTATCTAGCAATAAGATATTAAATGAAGATGCAACAGCTTTCTTAATATTTCCCTGGAATTCTTTTGGAACAATATCAAGACGAGTAGCTAAAGTACTTCCCCATACATATAATTTACCTTTATTCGTTAAAATACCAGTGAATTGATCTCCCGCGAGAATATCAACTGCTGTTTCGAGTTGTAATACATTTGAAATTTCATATGGTACTTCAGCTTGGTTAAAGTTGTTATTACCCCAAGCATATACTTTACCACCAGCAGTTAAAGCGACGACATGTCTATCACCTGATACAATTTTTGTTAAATTCTCAGCCGCAATAGTTTTAGGGACACTTAAAACATCATTAACATCAACACCCCAAGTATATACTTTCCCATTACCACCAAGCGCAACAGAATAAGTAATACCTGTTGAAATAGTTTCAACTCCAACTGAATTCAACTCAGATGGGACATTTGTATAACCAGTACCTGGTTGAGTATTTCTTAATACAGGTTCAGTTTCATATAAGTCAATAGGGAATAATGCTGAACCACCAAACACGAATACTATCATTAATACAAACCAAACTAAACCAAACATCGCAAGCTTGTTTCTTTTGAAGTTCTTAATAATAACGCGTGTTGGACTTAGAACCGCTTCTTCAGATAAATTGAAAACCGGAACTTCTTTCTTCCCAAATGTAAACAATGAAGCAAGTGTCTTACCAAAAGATTTTAATGCTTTTAAAATTGGATTTTCTTTCATAATTACTCCTTACTTCAACTTAATACGTGGATCAACCAACGCATAACCAATATCCATTAATATATTTGCCGTTAATGACAAGACTGCATAGAACAAGTTCATTGTTAATACAACCATATAGTCACGGCTATTTAGCGCTTGTATTAGAACATAACCAATACCATTCCATGCAAAGATTGTTTCTGTAATCGCAGCACCGCCAAATAAACCAACAAGTGATCCAGCAACTAAAGTAACGACTGGAATAAGCGCATTTCTAAATGCATGAGAATAAATAATAACTTTCTCACTTAAACCCTTTGAACGTGCAGTACGAATAAAGTCTTTACTTATAACTTCAATCATTGCATTACGAACATAACGAATTGTGCCTGCTAAGTTACCAATTGTTAACGTAATAATTGGTAAAGCCATATACTTAGCCCACTGTAATGTATCATTGATAAAATTACCATTGAACCTAAACGGCATACCACCTGCAGGTAATAAACGCAAATTGATTGCTAAAATAAAAATTAGAAGCAAACCGATAAAGAATACAGGCATGGATAAACCAACCAGCGAGAATACTTGCCAAAATGAATCAAACAAGGAATGTCGCTTTACGGCAGACTTAATCCCAACAGGAATTGAAATTAAGAAAGATAAAATAACGACAAAAACATTCAATTTAATTGAATTTTGTAATGGTGTTGATATAACATCAACAACAGGTTTATTAAAAGAGGTTGATGTTCCAAAATCACCGCTTGCAGTATTTATAATCCAACGAACATATTGTTCTGGTAATGATTTATCCAAACCTAATTGCTGTACTTTTTGATCATATATCATTTGTCGTTGAACTTCTGATTTAATACCAGCAGGAATCATTAGTTTAACTGGATCTCCCGGCATGGATTTAAATAATCCGAATAACATGACTGAAATGATAAAAATTACAGGAATTAAAGACATAAATCGTTTAAATAAAAATTTAAACATAGGTAGCTCCTTCACACATTAAATTAGAGAAAACTAAAGGGATAGTTTCCTATCACCTTTAATTTTCTCACACTTTTTGACTAATTCAATCTTTAATTTTCAATTATTCAGTAACAGTAACATCTAGAATTGCTCTAGCCCAACCGTAAGTTGGAGTAGTTGATAAACCAGATACACGTGCATTGAACACATCGAAATATTCATTTGAGTAGATTGGTAATACTGGAAGTAATTCATTCCAACGGATTTGGTATTCTAACCAGTATTGAGCGTAAGTTTCCTTATCTGTAGGATCAAGAGAACGCATTTTTTCCATCAAGAAGTCTAATAGACTGTCATTGGTTTGAGTAGCATTTTGCCATGTTCCTAAGAAATCACTGTGGTATGAATAGTAAGGATCGTAAACTTCAGTAAAGCCAGTAGCTAAGTTAAAGCTGTGGTATTTACGTTCAGCTGGATCTAATTCATAACTATAGTAGTAGTTAGCTAATAAGGAGTTGAAATCTTGCCATTCAATTGTGAACTTAACACCAGCACGATTCAAGCCTTTAGGCCATTCAGTACCGATTAGGTCAGTAATTGGGTTACCAGTAGTACCTAAGTGGTTGATTTGTAGAACTTCTTTGTTAGCATTGTAACGCCAGTAACCATCAGCTGCTTTTGTAGCATCCCAAGGAGTTACGCCGTCTGCTTCGAATTTCCATTCAGTAGCATTTAGTAATTCATTAGCTTTGTCAACGTTGAATGTGTAGTTGATTAATGTTGATTCAACAACATCAGCTTGAGTAGTATACATCCATTGTGATAAGCCGTATTCACCATTAACCATAGCACCATATCCACCAAGGATATTAACTAAGAAAGTATTACGGTCAATTAAGTAAGCAAGAGCTTGACGAACTTTCATGTCTTTGGTTGGACCAAAGTCATTTGCGAAAGCGATCATACCATAACCATTACGTTTGTAAGAAACAACGTCAGCTTGGTCAGAAGCTTTAGCTTTTTCAATCTTAGCACCTTGAACAACACCAGCAACTAGATCAACGTCACCAGAGATAACTAGATCAACATCAGTTGTTTGGTCAACGTATTTAACGATAACTGTAGCAACTTTAGCTTTTTCGCCACGGTAGTCCCCAGGGTAATTAGGGTTAACTTGTAATGTAACAACGTCATTTTCGAATGATTCAAATGTGAAAGGACCAGAAGTTACAGATGGAGCAAAACGTTCAGTAGTAGCAACATGATTTGCTACTGCAGCAACATCACCCACTAAGCTAGAACCGTCTTCACCAATTGTTAGATCAGGAGCCCATACAGCCATTGGAGAAGGTCCGAATGATGCATAAGCAACTTCATAGAAATAAGGTAAGAAATCAGCGCCGATTGTAACTGAGAACTCTAAGTCTCCTAACAATTTAACGCCTTCAAATACTTCAGTTTCGCCAGCATGGTATGCAGCGTAACCTAATAATGAATCACCTGTAGTATCGGAGTTACCAGCTTCAACCCATTCAGGGGATGCAGCGAATAAAATACCGAATACATAGTCTTTAGCAGTAATATCAGAACCGTCAGACCATTTTAATCCACTGTTTAATGTGAATTTGTATGTTTTGTTACCAGCATCATCTAAACTAGTTTCAACAGCTTTAACTACTGTTTCATCAAGTAAGAATTCACCACCAGGTGTAGTCGTATAAGTAGACAATGCCCAAATCATATCGCGTACACTCTTATCGTATGAACTGTTTCCGAAACCAGCA
>JAJZTY010000033.1 GCA_021847325.1 Bacillota bacterium | reverse complement strand
AAACTTCTCTAATACAGTTTGTGCTTTCAAGATTACACCTCAATCTACTTGATAAACGACTTCAAACTCTTCGAAAACAACTGGCATATCTTCAGAAAAAACATATCCTAAAGTATTTGCCTCATGCGAAAAGAATCGAATATGGCCTTCTCTCCAAGACTCTAAACTATCATCTTCTCCTTCAAGTTTACATATGTCATATGTCATATCTTTGAAAAGAATCATTCGTATATTCTTTGTTTGAATGACGCATTTTGGGTGATTCGCAAAATCAGTCACAATACTGTAGTCCCCAACTTTCGGCAGTGATAATCCTTGTTTATCAAATGCATAATAACTGCTCGCGGTCGCTTTTTTCTGTCCAATGAGTACTAATCGTAAGAGTTCATTTGCCCATTTCTCTTCAAAATGAAAATGAAAGATTTCAAAATATGGAGTGTCTTTGGGTAAGTTTTGAGATTCTAAAAATTGATTCCAGAAATTTATATGTTCCATTCTTATATCTCCTAACATGTAAATAAATGTTTATTTTTGACACAAAATTCTCTAAAAGTTGTAGGAATTGTCCAGTAATTAATTTGTAGTCATTTGTAATAGTTTTTGCGGTACCCATACGCGTCATTAAATAAAGCGCTACTGTCACATTTACATATGTTTTATTTAATTTTCGACCATGAATGTATGTGTTGCGATAACGCAAAAGACTTGGTTTTCGATACGTTATTTCTCTATTTGTCACATCACTTAATATTTCGGCAATATCATAATAAGTCAATGATTCTAGCCCTGTTAAGGTATACGCTTTATTCTGATGATTCACAGGTTCATGCAATATTCTTGATATGGCATATCCGATATCCATCGCATCTATAAAACTAGTTTTACTATTTCCAGCAGGTACAAATATTTCGTTTTTTTCACGAATCTCAACAGAATGAATACCAGAAATATTTTGCATAAAGAATCCTGGTCTAATATGTGTATATGGTATACTTAATGTCTCAATCTTTTTTTCAATTTTATAATGAGGAGGAATTCTATTGTTTTCTATTCCCATTAAAGACAAAAATACAATGTGTTTTATTGGATAATTCTTTAATCGTTCAAGAAACGGAAATAAATCTTTTGGATTACCTAAATGCGGAGGTCTCATCAAATAAACTCGATCTACTCCTTCAAGTACATCATCAAATGTATCTGGATTTTGAAAATCAAAAAGTTTTGAGTTAACCTTTTGACCAAATAATTCCTTAAGCTTTAACACATTCGTGCCACCAACGACAACTTCTTCATTAAGCTTTATTAATTCCTGAGTCACAAACTGCCCAACATTCCCAGACGCTCCAGTGATAAGGATTTTCATAATGTATTACCTAGAATTTGATTAGCTTGATGAATCAAATTAATAAATTGATGATAATTATCTTCACCCATTTCATCATGAAGTAACTTAACGAATTTCAAGTATTCACCAAAAGTTGTTTCTACTAAATTTCTACCAGAGTCAGTTACCTTAAGACTATAACTTCTTCCATCCACTTGTGAGGGTATTTTTATTAGAAACTCATTTTTTATTAATACATTTATTTGAGATGTGACAGATGGTTTCTTAATTTTAAAGAATTGGCTTATCATCTGAGGAGTTGTCATTTCTCCATTTTTGTAAATATAAATTAGTACACCCATTTCACTTGAACGTATAGGTATATCTTTCTTTATATTAGAATTTAACCGACAAAATAATCCTATTTCTTCCGCACTCTGTATATAATCCATTTAATATTCTCCATATAGTTAGTTTAACTAACTATATGGTACTAGATTACCTTATTTTGTCAATGTTAAACTTCAAAAATTGATCCAATCTTTTTATACCCACATTTAATATAATACTCATCCACATCACTCATGATATAGATAGATTGTTCAGGATAATCATTCTTAACCTTTTCAATAAGTAATTGACCTAGTTTATTTCCCCTTTTATCCTGTCTAACCAATAAGTCATATACATAAATCCCAAAACCATTATCCTCTTTACAACGAATAAACGCGATAATCTCATTTGATTCATAGATTACATAAACAATACTCGTTTCTATAGCACGAATATAATTGAATCTGCCTAACTCACTGATATAATCACTCCAATCTTCACCTTCACTTTTAATGAGTGTAATTAGATTGATTTCATCTTCAGAACTATATTTTTTTATTGTCATATTAACTCCTATATCTTCGCAATTACTCTACAAGGTAATCCTGACATATCACTAAAGTTCATTGGGAATGTTTGAATAATTATTTTTTTATTACATACATCTTTTAGATTAACTAGATTCTCTACCACAAAACAATGATTGTCAGCACATTTTTGATCAATCGGTGTATGTTCAATACCTCTTCTTATTCCTGCACAGTCAATCCCAATAATAGATACTTTGCGTTCTAATAAAGTATTTATAAGTTCATTAGACAATTGTGGATGTGTAGAAAAATATCCCTTACTTCCATAGGGAAACTTATCACCGAATCCAGTATAGAAGCCAATAAACATATGTTCTCTAACTTCATTTAAATTAACATCGTTTATATTAATCTCATCTAATACTCTTTGACTAACATCAAATATAAACGCTTCACGTTCTGTAAACTCAAGAGGAAACTCTTTATTCATCACATCAAAATGAGTCCCTAAGTGACCCATAAAAGCTTTCTTTTCATTCCCTTGCGCATCTTTAACCATCTTAGGTGTAACAAGCAGTGTTAAGTCTATTAACATAAAATCCCTTTCATTTTTGACATAAATCGACCAATTTATTGAATGTATTCGCATTTCGTATCGTTAAATTTGAATAGAAAGACTTATTAAGAATTTTAGAGTACTTTGATTTTGAATAATACTCATTTTTTACTGACCAAAAAATGACTTGATTCGTGTATGTAGATTTCTCGATTGTAGGATTCAACTCACCTATTTGATTATTAACGTGTTCAACTGTTAAAGGTGGTATCACAAATAATACATTTTGTCGTACATTCTCTTCTTGGTTCCACCAATCTGGACAAGATTGAGATACTTCAATGAGTGTCTCACATTTAATAACATACACATTAATATCCAAATCAAACTCTCTTTTTATAATCAATCCAACATCTCGTTTCACTTGTTCAGAATCTTCTATACTTGAGACTAAAATATTTCCACTATTGATATAAGTCTGTACATCACAAAAACCAAAAACCACAAGTTTTTCTTTTAAACGATTCATAGAGATCATATTGTTTCCACCAACATTAATCCCTCTTATTAACACGACATATCGATTAAACTCAGATTTCATATGAGTCCTTTAAATAAGACTGTAAAAATTTAACGCGATGATTAATTGATTCTTTTACGATATCACTCTCAAGATTAATATCATATCCATGGATTGTTCCTTTCGTATGATTCACTACTGTCACAACCCCTTGAGAACTTAGTTTATTCGCATATAAAATCCCACAATCTCTCAAACAATCAAACTCAGCGGTTTCAAGATATGTAGGGGGCATATGATTTAATTGATTAGAATCTAATGGAGATAAATATTCCCATTTACCTGCCTTCTCATTTTTAGCATAATAATTTTGATACTTCTCTAAATCACGACTATTGCATAAAGGTGTATCCACAAAATCAATGACTGATTGTGTTTCTAGTTTATGTGCCGTAACAGGATAGATTAACATCTGTGCACATGGAACCTTAATCGCATAATCCATAGCCATTAAACATACAACTGTCGCAAGTTCATCACCTGCGCTATCACCGCCAACCGCAATCCGATTGGGATCAATTGAATACTTATGTGCATTTTCCAACAACCAAATATAGGCTTTGAAACTATCTTCAGGTGGAATGGGAAATGGATATTTTGGAGCTAATCGATAGTCTACAAAAAGCACTTTACATCCAACTCGTTTTGCATACTCTTTTGCCCAATGATAATGTGAAGGAGCAGCCGGCAAAACAAAGCCACCACCATGATAATATACAAGACAGGAAGCATTGTTCATACTATTCTTAGGAGAATAGAGTAAAGCTCGTATAGTTCCATTATTTACCGGTATACTAAGTTTAAGAACATCTATTTCACTATTTGATTTCTCTTGATCCAATAGAAATCCCATAAATTTCTGCATAAAAGATAAAGCAAAAGGATTTAATGGTGGATTAAATTTCTCATACTTCTTAAAATCAGGATGAATGGGATAGATTGTACGTTTCATGATATCTCTCTTAGGGATTATTTATAAACATATTGTGACAATAAAAGTCTACTTAGTAAAGCTATTAATGAAAATAAAAAGCTTACTGAGTAAGCTCCAAATGTTATTTCTTCTCTATCTTCTTAAACTCGATATACCCAACAGCATTCTTACCATTTACATTTATAATATATTTCCCATCAGAATGAACCGTAATGATAAATTTAAAACCACCTTTTAAATTACCTTCATAAATTGATTCATTTGTTTCATCATGAACTATACTGACCTGCATCTCCCCCTTAGATACATCAGAATTGACTTCAATCATATCTCCATCCTTTAAAAAGAGTTCATGTTTCTCTTCTTGATTCATCATTTTTACATCTAATATGAATTGATTTTCATTACTGGTACGTGATCCATTAAACTCTACAACGCAGCCGTTAAGTAAAAATAACAATGTAACAAAAATTAAATGTTTTCTTTGTTTAAAATACATCCATTACTCCTTCTTAATTCCATTCAGGAATATAAATAACATACTCAATCCAAATATATCTAAACCTATGAAAACTCCTATTTCAACTAGACTCACAGTAATTCCTTGTATTAGCATATTTATTATCATAGCAGTAATGGCTGTTAACATAGTTACACCTTTAAAAATAACAATCGATGTGAGTAAATAACCATACGGTTTCTTCTTTAATAAAAGTGTTCCGGATAAGAAAGCAATGGGCACGACAAACCCTAAGTCCATCGCTTGAATGACTAATGTAGTATAGTGTTCAAGTCCAACCGGAGGTGTATTTAATAATATAGAGGACGCAATCTTCTCTATCCATAATAAACCAATTAATAATCCTATTGTCCATTGAAAACCGGTTAGTAGTTTAATGGGTAATTGATCAGAGAATTTTTTCTCTAAACTATTAATATCAATTGTTTGGATTGTTAATACTAAGGCAAAAAAACTCATCGACATAAGCGCAACATATACAATAAATAAGACATTGTAGTTCCATAAAAAGGTATAAGAAACATAGGTATACAAGAAATAAGCTAATGTGCC
This sequence comes from Bacillota bacterium, assembly GCA_021847325.1. GTDB lineage: Bacteria > Bacillota_I > Bacilli_A > Erysipelotrichales > Erysipelotrichaceae > UBA2212. Next base: position 10,300 of record JAJZTY010000033.1, on the reverse strand, counting down.
AATTAATAGTAATTGACCTTTAAATACTCCTTTTATTGATAAATATAAAGACCATAATAGAAGTGGTATCGCAAATATTAAAGTTATAAAATCAGATGCTTGACCTTGAGCAACCGTCGATAGTGAATCATTTTTATAGAGTCCACTACCATAGATTTTTACTGTTTCTCCTGTTATAGATATAAACTCCTTTATATTCAAATGATCTATATTAAGTAAACCTAATATACTTGTTAGAGTCGCAAGTATTGAAATGAATATAACGAGTATACTTATAATTCTTTTATTTTTCATATTGCCTCCACTGAATATTTAAATAATTCAATATATAATATGTTATATATTACGATTTATATAATATATTATGTATTTATCTTTGTCAAGAAACATTTTTACAAATAAAAATGAAGGCTTCCCTTCATTTAGTTATATAGTATTCTCCGCTAATTCTTTGATTCGATTTAATGCTATAGGCATTGCTTGATTAAAATAATCCACAAGTTCTTCTGGAATCTCGCTTCTTATTGTAAGTAAAGTACTATTATTTTCTTCAACTAGTGTATAACTCTCAGATCCACCAGTCCATTGTTTATCACGTGTCTCAGCTCCTGTGTTTTGAGTATCCGCAGCGTGTTTAAATAAAATGTATTGATTTGGGATTAATTCAGCAACTAAACTGGTAACACCATATCCATTTACAGATGAAATAAACTGTATCTCATTCCCTTCTACCAAATCTCCTTTTAAATAAGTTCCTTCATCAATATTATTTGCCCAATCTCTAAAGGATTGTTTATCCCATAAAGTAATCCATACTTTTTCTTTTGATTGATCAATACGTATTGAAAATTCTAGTTCTAACATAGTATCTCCTTTTATTACTCACTTAATTAATCATTTTTAAAATCATATCATATTGATATCTTTTGATTGTGTTTAACACTTTAATTCTATTTACAAAAGAAATAAGCAGATACTTTAACTACAATAATATTTCAAGAATCAATAGTTTATAAGCTTAATACACCATTTATTGGATTAATATAATCAATCTTAATAACCATGATCAACATGTCTCCATGGACCATCAGTATTTCGAATTAGAATCCAAATCCAACCATCATACGTACTATTTGGATTAAGCGTACCATCTCCACCAGAAGAATCTACTTCGAAAGATGACATTAAAACGATAACTTCATCCGCACCATTTCGATCAGCCCATTCTTGATATCCAATAGAAACATCGTCACCGGCATAATAAATTTCATTTAATGTACAACCATCCCACTTCTTATCAAACTCCTTCACAATTGTTTCAATCGCTGAATTGATTTCATTAGATGAGTAATAATCAGATTGAACCTCAATAATATTTACATTCTTAACACTGCCACCACAAGCACTTAAACTGAGTAATACAAAAAACATTATCAACTTAATAATTTTTCTCATATTTTCATCTCTCTAATTATCTGATTGTATTCACTTCTTAATAATCCATATATCTTAGTATCAATATATTCATCATTATAGTTAAAATCTTCTCTTTTTATTCCTTCTAATTTAAATCCTATTTTTGTATAAACTCTTTCTGCTCTAGGGTTAAAACTAAACACCTCTAAACTAATTTTATGTAAACAGAGTTCTTCAAATCCATATTGAACAAATAATTGAATGGCTTCACTTCCCAATCCTCTATTACGATAAGATTGACTTATCAAAACCCTAAAATTGACATTATTGGTACAATCATCATACTCATTAAATACAAGCTCACCAATAATTTGATTGGTTTCTTTCATAACAATTGCTAGATCTAATCGATCAGTTTGGTCATTACGTGATTTATACCAATCCTCAACTCTTTTTCTTTCATCTTCATCCATCTCTATATTCGCATCACGATCATTTGTGACAGATCCTGTAAGCTTCTTGAGTTCAGGTTCATTTAAGATTGTAATCATTGGTTCAATATCTTGGCTCTCAAATGGTCGAAGAATAACTCTATTTCCTATTATTATTGGCTTCTTAACAAAATTTAATTGATTCATTTTTTTAGTCCTTTTTTATATATGATTATCTTAAGCATTGATTCTAATTCTTCATTTGAATAAACATCTAAGACAATTGGTAATGTCCTAAATGTTTCACCCATCCTCTTAATTTCATTAATCTTAATCTTCAGATTATCATCAATCTGCAAATTTAGTATATCTTCTCTTTTATCTTCTGGTATATAGATAACTATTTTAAAGAATCCATTCCAAATCGAACACCAAAAAACACTCATCTCTTTATCTGATTCTTTTTTACCCGTCCAACGATAAATCCCCTTTGCCAACCATGCCTTACCATCTGTATAGTATCTCCATACTAAATCAACATCGATTTGATTTAGAAGATTAAGAAACAGTAGATAACTTGGATAAGCATCCTTAAGTGAATCATTCAAAACAGAATCCGTAGGTTCAATATTGGGGTCTCTAAGACATTGTGTGTTTTTATCAGGATTCATCTTAATCTCCTTTACTACTCTATACCAATCGTATGGTCGCAAAGATTCCCTTTAATAATACGCTTTGAATGTCCAACGATTTTCCAAACATGAATGCCTGTATCCCCTGTGCCAAATATGATATTACTTTTTATATCTAAGCATAAAAACGAATGATATAGTTGATTAATCATTCCTCCATGTGAAACGATTGCGATTGTTTCATCATCCTTTGTTTGATTTATTATTTTACTTAAAACTTGATTAGCCCTTTCTCTAAAGGTAATCATCGATTCTTGACCATAATAAGCTTGGTCGATTGGGCAGTCTAGAACTTCTGGATATTTTTCTTTCGCAACATCTCTACTCAAACCAGCTAATAAGCCATTATTAAATTCCATTAAATCAGCTTCATAACAAACAGGTACATTGTATTCCATAGATAAATGATTAGCTGTCTGAGAAGCTCTTTTTAAAGTACTCGAATAAATACGATTAATTGAATAGTGTTCTTTCAGATACTTTGACATTTCAATCGCTTGTCTATGTCCTTTTACTGTTAATTCAAAATCAGCTCTTCCTTCATGAACATCTAGTAAATCAGCTTCCGATTCACCATGTCGTATCACAACAATTATCATAAAACCCCCATTTTAAGAAATTACTCTTTCATCAATTCTACGTGCAACACTCATGGTGTAAGGAATAAAGTATCGATTCCAAAACTGATAAGCTCTTTGATTGAGTGTTTCAAAATCAACTCCACAGAGATCAACTTTTTGTTCAATTAGAAATTGTTGAACCACATCTAATAATAAACTTGCGACACCAGAATTTCGACAAACTTCTAACACATATAAACCAGTTACATTCATCACTTGATGATTATGGGAGACAATTGATTCTCCATTCGGTTGAATTCGAATATAACCAATAGCTTGATTATCCTTTTTCGCAATCCACAAATGATGATTTTCATGACTCATCCATTCATTTATATCAGCTAAAGCATCTTCAGGTTCACGAGGCATAAATATCGGTGAAGATCGATAATATTCATGATGATATTGATGAAGTACTGAAATATCAGCTAAGTCTTTTACTTCAGCTTTATGTATAATTACATCATCGACACACGTATTAATCCGACTCGTCTTTCGAATGGAATCCATACATCTCATACCAAATCCAGTGATATTAAACTCTTTCAATACTCCTTTATCATGTGCCAATAAAGTTGTGGCAAAGGAAAGATAACCTTGATCAACCCAGTTTTTCAAACTAAATTCCAACATTTTGGCATAAATCAAACGACGATATTCTTTATTAGCCGCATGTCCTACCATTGGGGAATAGATTCCTTTTACTGGTCCAAATAATTGAGGGACTGAATATCCTAAGAAATAACCGACTAGCTTCTTATCCATAAATGCCATGACACCTGTACCATACTTAAAAATATGTTGAATCGAAATATCGATTTGTTTCATCATCTCATCATCTTTTGGAAGATAAGGAATTGCATAGACCAATTCTAGATACATATTTTTAAATAAACTTATAGCGTCATTTTGATAAGATTCATCGTATATCTTTAATTCTATGTTCATAACTCTCCCCCTTTAATCAATCACGATCCATTCAATCCAATTATCATATCGATTGAGCATGTTTTTCATAATCATAGTGAACAAATTGCCACTACTTCATCCCCACACATATCACCATTTTCAATAAAACCAAACTTTGAATAGAGTGCTTTCGCATCTTCATTCTCAGGTTCATAAGATAACCAACAATATTTAGCCTCTCCACATGGAAATGTCTTTATATAAGTCATAACACATTCCATAGACTTTTTACCATATCCTAAACCTTGGTATTTTTCATCGATCATAAATCTCCAGATACAGTAATTATGACGAACAATTTCTGGTTCATTTTCATCACCGTTCGTATCATACCCTAACATTAAAAAACCAACATAACGTTCATCTTCATATATTCCAAAAGGAAGTGCAATATATCCAGATTGAATCGTCGCATACGCTTCTATAATACTTATATTATTTGGAGCCACAAAGTTCTTTTGTTCATCTTTTACTTTTAACTTAGTTAACTCCCAAACATTTGATAAATCTACTTTTTTAAGTTCCATTTTGGATCCTTTATCATATATAAATGAATAAGAATGGTAGACTAAGGAATAATGCATAATAGTGATACCATTTCATTTTAAATCGAAATAATAAGAATAAACAAATCATGTAAGTACACAAAGAAATCACTAATCCAATGAATGGTTTATCATACAATTGAACTGAAATTGATATAAGGAAAACTGAAACACCAACATTTAAAAAACATGCTTTTAGCCAATCTTTGAAATGAGTCAAATAAAATAATATACAGAGTATTAGCCATAAAACACCATACCCCACTCTTAAGAATGAAACGAATCCATAGGTTGTTCGATTATCTTCAAACAATCTAAACAACAAAAAATAAACAAGAAACGCAAAACCCAACAATAGAATCGAAGTAATTGTGACTTGAATCCCCTGCTTGATTATAGTGTATTTATTTCCCATAGTTTAACTCCTAAACTCATTATAACTCAAAATCAAAATACAAAAATAATCGTATATAAACCTCAAACTATTTCTATGTACAAACTATTTTTGTTCATTATGTAATATTTTATTTTTTATTCTATTACTTGCCTCAATATGCATTATCCAATGTCTTGAAAATGGCATTTGGATTAACCCCTTAATATCCTTATTACACCAATAATCAATTAACCAATATGCATCTTTGTCTTCACTTACTACACATAAGTCAAGTATGTGTTGTTTATCTAATTCTGTAAATCGTCTTTTCAAATCACTGTATTTTAATTGACTTAGAATTCGTTCTGTATTTTCCTTTACATCATGAATATATCGATATAATGATTCTAAATCTAATTGTTTAGAAAAGTCTTCTATCTCTTTTCCTTTAAGCTCATTTCCAGTTGTTCGTATAGGAGAATTAATTCTCTTATGATAATCAAGTCTAAAGAATATTTGTGTTTGATTCATGATTAATGTATTTAACACGATATCTTCAATTCTAAATATATGCCATAGTGAATAAGCAATCGTTTTTGAATGATATCCCTTCGCATTCATAAAAGGCATTTGATAGAAATCTTTATTACTTAAAGTATCTCGAAATTGGTCAATAACATTCATACATTGATGTCTTAATTCAAGTAATGTTTGTATTCCATTATCAAAAGTATCTGATTTCTTTAATTGAATTTGCATTAACTTATTAAGATCTGACCATTCTTTGTTCATATAAAAGACCTTATCTAATGTATGTTTTAAACATCTTATTTATCTCAACATCATATTCTGATTCAATCATCTGTACATATAGTTGGTTCTCTTTACAACCATTGTAATAAAACTTGTTTTGGTTTAGTAATAATTCCTTTGTGTAAAAATCATCCTCTAAACGAGATTCAATAATAGATCCTTTTTTAAGAATGACATCATAATTATTCTCTATGTATTCACTTGTCATACATAAACATATAAATTCTATATGTTTAAGGTAATTCATTTTGAAATCATTCTTCCAATTAAATGGAATATAACACCCTTCCACAATTAAACTCTGTTTATTTTCAATTGCAGTTTAAATCATCTCCCTAACAATTGGCCATAAATAGTTTGTTAGTTTTTCATCATCATCAACAGATATGTTGGTATTTTGGCTTCGAATCAATCCCATTTTCAAATGATCCATCGAAAAATAAGGAATATGATACTCCTCCATGATTCTTTGTGCCAATAATGTTTTCCCTGTATGGGTTGCGCCAGTAATAATTATAACCATGTAAGTAAACTCTATAGTTTAATGTTTATCAAGTCAATATAGAATATTTTATGCATTAAATACTACACTTAATTATTTATATATTTTATCTTTGTCCCAGGAGATAGGATAAGTTAGATGTTCAGGCAAGATTGTATTTGAATTACCTTGAGAAGAGTTAATTTGAATTTGAGTTAAGAATATACAAGAACTTAAATCAGTATTTCTAAAATTTGTATCTCTTAAATCTGCACCAAGAAAATTTGTGTTTTTTAAGCTACACCCTTCAAAATTCGCCGCAATTAAAAGAGACATACTAAAATCATGACCATCTAAGTTTGCTTTTCTAAAATTTTTTCCTATTAAATCTTTTTCATTAAACCGGTTGTTACTTGCAAATTGTTTACTTATTGATTTTAAAACAGGATTTACTTCAAATCGAAATGTGTTTAAATCAAAATTCAAGATTTTATTATAAGGTTGTTTAAGTACTAATTCAATTTTACTAATCAGTTTCTCAATACTATCAAGTAGGTATTTATCCTTTACAAGTGCCATCGACTCCAACAAATACCATTCCATATGGTGAAGTTGAAAAACAACAAGAAATGTTTCAAAAATTTCTTTTGATTTATCTTTATTCATTTTCCAATTAATTGTTGGAAAAATGTCTTTTGTTACTTTTTGACCAGAACCAAAACAATCATATGCAATACATCCTTTCATTTTCATTTCAATTAATTTTGAATGAATATCACATTGAAAGTTAGAATTTAAATATTTACATGGTATCCCTGACTCTTTATTTTCAGGGAAACCATCAGATTTTGCACAAAACAAAGCCACACAGCACAAACCACTGCATCTATTACAATCAATTTTTAAGTTATTTTGAATAATCTGGTATTTTGAATCAAGCTTTGTACGAATCATAACTTAAACATTTACTCTCTACTTTTATCTATCTAAATAATAAAAGAATCAACTTTATTATACAGTTGATTAAATCCATTTAAAAAAAATTTTTTGAATAAGATAACGATATTCTTTAAAATCAAAAACTCTGTTAGAAAGTTATCCTAAATTCTATCACTTTTATAAGATTTAATTTCTATCCGTTTGACAAACTAATTCTTAAAGTAATTTTATTATATCCATTAAAAGCTATTACTTAAACTATTCCATGTTTAAAACTCCATTGTACATGATATATCCAAATTCTGATTAACCTATCTACTCTTATATTAATTTTTAATATTACATCTTTGAATGTTCACTAATAATCCACTTATGTTCAATAAAATATTTCCACATTGCCATCGAATGACCATGACCAAGTTGATACTCCTTTTTTAACCATTCTGTAAAAACAGTAGCTTTCATATCTTCCGTTATCACACCTTGAATCTGCGCATCTTCTCTAATTTGATCGGGAGTTTTTCCTGTTATTTTCGTAATATTATCGATATATGCTTTAAATGACATATTCATACCCTCCATTTTCTTTCATCTTTAAATTACTTAGATTACTTTTTTTAATTATAAAAGTAACTCCATAAATCTTCTAGTAATTAACTCTATTGATAAAATCACATCTGATATTACGAACTATAATCAAAATAAATCAATTAGAGTATAATTAGCGAAACTAATAAAAGAATAAAAAGTGTTAATATTTTTGTATTAACACTTTATAAATTTAACTATAGATTTGTAAGCTCTAGATACGCTTTATCCAATAAATCTTTAAGCACTTCTTTTTTCAAGACATAATGTAATCGTTGACCAACGCGTTCATAATCAATCAAACCAATCCCTAACATCATTGTCATATGATATGAAGCTGTAGCACTTGTTAATCCTAACTGTTTAGCTAAATCACTTCCAAGTGCAGGTTTTGCCGCAAGAATTTTGATAATATTGATACGCTTTTCTTCTGAAAGTACCTTTAAGAATTGTTTGATCTCTTCACTTCGTTTCTCACGCATTCTTTTCTTACTAATGAATGAACCATATACAAGTAGAAACTGTCCTTTTGAAGGTTGAATAAAATACGTTAGGATTTCTGAGAATGCATTGGGAATCAATATCAGTTTTTTAGCAGGTGCTAAGATATTCACATTTATTTTAAGGTAATTCGTAACGAACTCATCTACATTGGCTAAACAAGCACCGCGACTTCTTTCTACTTCCTCGCGATCCAATTCTTCAAGTTCCGCAACAAATGGTTCAAATGCTTTTACATAGTGTTCAAGTAAATTGACAAGACGAAGCTTCGCTTCTGCTGGAAAACGCATAAATTCTAATGCTCTTTCTCGATCCGCAATCGAAATATCATCACATCCAGCCATACGTTGATCAAATGATTGTATGTCAGAAAGTAAAATTTCTATATCTTTTTCATTCAGACAAATATTCGATTCCTGTTCACATATCATTTCAATAATATCATTTAACAAATATTTCAAACTCTCAAAGTCTGATAGCTCCGCAAATTTTACAGGAAGTTGTTTAATATCGTTAATTTCGTTAGATATGACAAAGTTCCATAATAGTGAACAAGTTGGATTGCCAAAAAAGAATGATATTTCTTGTCGGTAAAATGTTGACAAGTTATTCTTTATTTCTGTAATAATCTCAATCATTCGAGGATTCGGCGTATATCCAGCGTTTTCAAAATAACTACTTTCCAAAAGATCGGAGTCTGCTATACGATTGAGCGATACAAGCATTTCAAACACTGGGTTGGTCTTAATCGTTACTTCAACTTTTTTCATGATAATTGTTTGCGAACCTTTCCATTTTGTTCCATATCTACAGTTAATCGATTGATAACGACACTTAACCAATTATAAATACGTTGTAGTAAATGACATGTCGCTAATTCCATTCTAAACTTTAATGTAACTCTTGGATGGTTGGCAGAGATTAATGATGTAAGCATAATGTTTTCAGATTTGCAGTATTGCTTTAGTTCATCGCTCTGTTCGTTTGCGTTATTAATGTTGAATAAGAATTCATCATTATTTGGGAATTGATAGAACATTATAGTCACCTCTACTTTCTACACCATCATTATAATTTCATCTAAATTGTTTGTCAATAGTTTTTTAGATATTTATCTAACATTTATTTATTATTATTTATAATAATCATCTAACTATTGTTAAATCGTGCTAAAAATCAAGTAATTTAAGACATTTCTAATGTTTTAGCTAATAATACATTTATTGAACTTCGTACATAACCTATATATTTGATATACAAAAAAGAGAATTTGGACATCATCCAAACTCTCGTTTATCGTTTTCTTTAACTTGTATACTTTACACTTTTCAATCCTAGATATCATATGATTTTCTCTGTATGAAATATAAGATGAAATACTTCAATAATCAATTAATGAATTCTGCCTTATTAATCCATTAAGTACTTTAACGGGTAGGGATGATTTCCAACCAATATCCATCTGGATCTTGTATAAAATAGATTCCCATCGATGGATTTTCATAACATATACAACCCATCTTCTCATGTAATTTATGAGCAGCTTCAAAATCATCTGTTTTAAACGCGAGATGAAACTCTTCTTCACCTATATCATAGGGTTGAGGATGATCTTTAAGCCAAGTCAATTCTAGCTCAAATTCACTTTCTTCATTCCCTATATATACAATGATGAAAGAATCATCCTTGGCAGCTTTACGTCGCTTTTCCTTAAGTCCTAGTGCTTGTTCATAGAATGATAGTGAACGATCAAGATCAGTCACATTGTAGTTTTCATGTATCATTTTAAATTTCATACCATTTTTCTCCTATTTTATAGTTCCCAATGAGTTTCTTTTGTAGTATCTAGAATGATTGTATCATTATTTTTAGCTTCTGAAAGTTCTTTAAAGCGTTCCACAACAGTTCTATCTTCCCAAAAGTGCATAG
>JAJZTY010000161.1 GCA_021847325.1 Bacillota bacterium | reverse complement strand
GACTTAAGTGATTTAATGTTAATTTGTATTTATAACAATAACACTAATTTAATAGAAGCACTTAATGAAAAGTTAAAAGGTGTATCACCTGAAATTATTGATACTTTAAAGATGTATTTTAATACAGGGAATAATGCGGCATTAGCTGCAGATCTCTTATATTTACATCGAAATACCTTCAATTATCGATTAAATAAGTTTATCGATCGAACACAAATGGATGTGAAGAATGCGCATATTGCGCAGTTCTTGTATCAGTATTTTACCCTTATTGATCGCATATTATGATTTGTGCACTGTGCACATATAAATAGTTTATGTCTATGATATACTCAAACTAGAGAGGTTACTATGGCAACACTACAATTAAAGAATATTAATAAGATTTATGATAATAATGTCCAAGCTGTTTTTGATTTTAACTTAGAAATAAGTGATAAAGAATTTATTGTATTGGTCGGACCTTCCGGTTGTGGTAAGTCGACGACATTACGTATGATTGCAGGATTAGAAGATATTAGTTCTGGAGAGCTTTATATTAATGAAACTTTAGCGAATGATAAAGCACCTAAAGATCGTGATATTGCGATGGTTTTCCAATCCTATGCACTTTATCCACATATGTCTGTTTATGAAAATATGGCATTTGGTTTGCGTTTAAAGAAACTTCCAAAAGAAGAAATCGATCGTCGTGTTCATGAAAGTGCTAAGATTCTTGAGATTGAACAATACCTTGATCGTAAACCTAAAGCATTGTCTGGTGGTCAACGTCAACGTGTTGCGTTAGGACGTGCAATTGTACGTAATGCGCAAGTCTTCTTGATGGATGAACCACTCAGTAATTTGGATGCGAAATTACGTGTACAAATGCGTTCTGAAATTATTAAACTACATGAACGTCTAAATGCGACAACCATTTATGTAACACATGACCAAACCGAAGCGATGACAATGGCAACTCGTATTGTCGTTATGAAAGATGGTTATATTCAACAAATTGGTACACCAAAAGAAATTTATAATACACCTGCTAACATGTTTGTGGCAAATTTCGTTGGAGCACCTGCGATGAACTTTATTAATGGTAAATATGTAGGTGGTCGATTCGAAGTCGATGGTAAATCATTTATGGTTCCAAAGATGTTCCATGATAAATTGAAAAACTATGAAGGTAAAGAAGTCGTATTAGGAATTCGTCCTGAAGACATTCACTATGAAGGTATCGTTGCGGAAACATTCCCAGATACACCGTTTGATTTCAATGTAGAAGTATCTGAATTATTAGGACATGAATTTATCCTTCACGGACAATTCGGTGGTCAAAAATTATTGGCAAAAGTTGCGTCTCGTGTTGATGTGAGAGCTCACCAAACCATTAAATTATCAATGGATGTCGCAAAACTGCACTTCTTTGATAAGGATACAACTAAAGCATTATACTAACCCGAGTCATCGGGTTTTTAAGAGAGGAAAACATGAATTCATTAAGAAATCAAATGATTTATCAGGTATTTGTTCGTAATTATTCACAAGAAGGAACATTTAATGCATTAACTAAAGACCTAAGAAGAATCAAAGAATTAGGAACAGATATCTTATATTTAATGCCAATTCATCCTATTGGAGAATTAAATCGAAAAGGGACGATGGGGAGTCCTTATGCGATTAAGGATTATTATGGAATTAGTCCTGATCTAGGAACTTTAGATGATTTTAAAGAATTACTTCATCAAGCACATGAATTAAATCTAAAAGTTATGATCGATGTCGTTTTTCATCATACAGCTCCTGACCATGTTTGGGTCAAGGAACATCCTTCTTTCTATGTATACAAAAAAGGTAAATTAGCGAATAAGGTTGGAGACTGGTCCGATATTGCGGATTTTGAGTTTGTGAATAATCCTGAACTTATTGAGAAATTAACGGAAGTACTACTTTATTGGACAAAACTTGGAGTAGATGGATACCGATTTGATGTCGCATCGATGATTCCTAAAGAATTCTATGAGTATGCTTTTCCAAAAGTAAATAAGTTAAATCCAGACACAATTTATTTAGCTGAGAGTGTTGATTCAAATTTTGTGGATTATTTAAGATATCACAATCATACGTGTTTAAGTGATGCGGAGCTTTATCCATATTTTGATATCCTCTACGATTATGATAATCAAGTCAATTTCATCGGTTATCTTCACAAAGAAAAATCATTTAATGAATATATTGAAGCGCATCGAAGACAAGAAAGAATCTATCCTGTTAATTATGTGAAGGCACGTAATGTAGAGAATCATGATAACCCTCGTATTCATGCGTATACTCACGACAAATTAAAAACAATCAACTGGTTAGCCTATGTATTTATGGCAAAAGGGATTGCGTTCTTACATTTTGGAGTTGAGACCTTAACCGATCATATGGATTATCTATTTGAAAAAGATCCAGTGGATTTTAGTAAGATCGATAATGAACTCGTTTATTGGATAAAATCTCTATCAAAACTTAAGAAGAGAGAAATAATGGCTCAAGATTATGGATATAAACTGGTTAATCATCCAGTAGATATTTTACATTTTGAATATGAAAATGAACATGAACGATTCATCGCAATTTGTAATGTATCACAACACAAAGGGTTGATACGTTTGGATTTACCTGAAGGTGAGTACCATGATCTCTTGACTAATGACGTGATAGATGTAAGATTTGGACAAGTTAAATTATCAGAAAATCCAATGTTCATATCAATCAAAAAGGCGATTTAATCGCCTTTTACTGTTTTTACAAGTTGTTTAACTAAGTTGATATCAACACACTCATAATGTGAATCATAATCACCATAGGCGTACGAGACATATTCATTATGGGTAGAAGGATC
>JAJZTY010000032.1 GCA_021847325.1 Bacillota bacterium | reverse complement strand
ATGCGCCAGTCGCAGTCGATGATTCAGCGACAACAGATGAAGATGTTGCAGTTGATATTGATGTTTTAGCCAATGATACAGATGTAGAAGGTGATCCAATCACAGTTGAAAGCTTCACACAACCAGCGAATGGTACAGTGACTGAAAATTTAGATGGAACTCTAGCTTATACTCCAGACCCAGGATTTAGTGGAACAGACTCATTCACATACACCATCAATGGTGGTGATACGGCTACAGTAACAATTACAGTAGTAGCTGCTCCAGTTGTAAATCTTCCTCCAGTTGCGATAGGACAATCCTTAACCGTTATTACTGGTGGTACATTAGGTGGAACAGTTACAGCAATTGATCCTGAAAATGATCCTCTAGCATTTAGTTTATTAACAGGTCCTGCAAATGGTAGTTTGGTATTCAATGTAGATGGAACATTTACATATGTTCACAATGGTGGTCCAAGCACAAGTGATAGCTTCTTATTTGAAGTATATGATGGAACTAGCACATCAAATGCTTTAGTCACAATTACAGTTTTAACACTTCCACCTCCACCACCTCCAGCAGCAAACATTCCTCCAGTCGTCGTTAATGGAACATTAACAACTGACTTCGAAGAACCAATTAGTGGACAAGTTTCTGGTAGTGATGCGGATGGTGATCCATTAACATTCAGTTTAGTTGGTAATGTTGGTAATGGTACACTCGTATTTAATCCTGATGGTAGCTTTACTTATACACCAAATGATGGATTCGATGGAAGTGATAGTTTCACATTCATCGCAAATGATGGTACAGATGATTCTAATTTAGGTACATTCACAATTAATGTATCTGAAGAAATTATAGTTGTTCCAGAAGAGGAAACACCTCTTGTGGCTCTACCATTTGATTGGTTCTCATGGTTAGCATACTTACTTGCTGGATTACTTGCTTGGTTACTTGCCTTCTTAAGACCTAATATGAAATACACCTTAACGGATGCCGCAAATAATCAAAAAGTTATTCGCAGACGCTTATCAAAACCTGATGAAAAGACCATGTTGGTAGAATTGAATGATAAAGATATGGTTAACCTTCAAACAATCAATGTTGAGTTCTACAAACGTTTAGCAAAACATTGTGGTGATGTAACTGTTAACTTCCAATTAAATGGTAAGATTATTCACTCAGTTATTATCCCTGAAGGAATTGATGATTCATTCGAAACACTTATTCGCTTATAAGAAGCCTTCGGGCTTCTTTTTTTATGGTTATGTTATAATGAAATAAATAGTATGAAAAGTAATAATATGTTGATAAAAATGAAGATATATTGTGTAGTCTTTTCAATCAGTGGACTCCTATTTTTATCTGCTTGTTCCAAGTCAAATCCTAATTTATTTGAAAGCTATCCAACGGAAGGAACAAGTACGAAGCGATATACATTTGATGAAATACTATGGCCAACACAACCAGGGCAACTTGTCTATGAATCTAATGGATTTGTAATAGATTACTCAAATGCTGAATATGGATATATAAGTATTAAATCACCTTCAAGTGATTCAACCTTGAAAGCGCAAATCACATTGGGAGAATCAGTCTATACTTATTCTCTTGTATCAAATGAGTATGTAATAGTTCCTTTACAAATGGGAAATGGAATTTATTCTGTTCGATTATTAAAGAATAAAGAAGGCAGTACATATGTAGTAAGTGCTTCTACTAAAATAGATATTGAGTTAGTAGATGAAACATCAGCTTATCTGTATCCTAATCAAATTGTTAATTATAATAAAGAAACACAAGCAATCATGAAATCATTTGAATTAACACAAGAAGCAGATAGCGAAATTGAAAGAGTATATGAAATATATCAATACATAATTAAAAATATCGATTATGATTATGACAAAGCTGAGTTAGCTCAAACCAAATTTATATTACCAATCATTGATGAAACATATTTAATTGAAAAGGGAATTTGTTTTGATTATGCATCACTCATGACCGCAATGTTACGTGTTCAACACATTCCTACTCGAGTTGTGACTGGGTATGTTGAACAAGGGTATCATGCATGGGTAGAAGTATATATTCAAGATACTGGTTGGATTAATCCTAGTGTTTATTTTGAATCAGAGATTTGGGGAAGAGTGGATCCAACATTTGATTCAATGGGTTCATATGATGGAGATTATCAAAATCAGGATTACTATTAAAGGAGTAATATATGGCAAAAAAGAAAATATTAAGTGATTTATATCATAGTGTGTTTTGTACACAATGTGCCATGATTTATGAGAATGGTTTACCTGTGGAAGAGGGTCTTATTTTATTGTCTGAACAAGACTCTATTATTGATTTTAAATCTATATTAAATCAATACAAAGTTGATAATGATTTGTTAAGGGCATTAAAAGATACAAATCAATTTGATGATTTATTTTTATCTAGTTTTGAGGTTGCCACTCAAATAGGTAAGGAAGAATCTATTTTAAAACATCTGTCTAATTTTTATCTACGTAAATCACAAAATAAAAATGATCTAAAAGAATTATTAACATTGCCTTTTATTCTTTTTAGTATATTGATCATAATTCTCAATGTGTTAAGTTTAGTTATATTACCTATTTTTCAATCCATTTTCATTAATCTAGGCGGATCTTATCCTTTATGGATAAATGTCTTAATGAAAAGTTTAAACATTATTTCGAGTGTTGGATTAATTAGTTTAATTATGTTTGTAGTTTGGGCAGTTATAATTTCTATAAGAAAAGTAAATCATCCAGAAAAAGAAGATGTAATCGATTTAATCCTAGGGTTTATACCTAAAAGTGTTTATAAATCTGACTTAGCATACTTCACATTCTTAGTAGAAATAATGATGGAATCAGGTGTGAGTCATCATACTGCATTAAGTCTAGTGTTTGATCATTTACCTAAACGTGATTTATATCGAAAACTTAAGTCTGTTCATCTGGATGAGAATGATAATCTAATTGATTTAATACTAAAAGCAGACATATATCCTTCATTTGCGCAGAATTCTATTCGATTAGCGTATAAATCTGGAAATCTAGAATCAACACTACGCAATATAAGTATCAGTACACAAGTTGATTCTGAAAAAGTAATTGAGAAAGCATTTAGTCGAATTGAACCGATTGTGTTAGTATTTTTAGCATTTGGTGTTGGATCGGTATTACTATCACTTATTATTCCTTTATTGCAAGCAATGCAAACTTTAGGATTCTAATATGAAACGATTGCTCTTATTCGCAATGACTGTTTTTCTATTAATTGTAAGTATTCCAATAGCGAATATGATTAAAGATAGAAATACAGAATATCAGATGGAACAAGTTGAATCAGCCATTCAACGTTCTTTAAACTTGTGTTATGCACAAGAAGGTTTTTATCCTGCGAAACTTGATTATCTTATTGAAAACTATGGACTTATAGTGGATGATCGTTTGTATTTTGTGAGCTATAAAAGTTTTGCGTCTAATATAAGACCTGATATAACTGTATTTAGAAAAGGAAATTAAAGATGAAACGAGTATCTGTCCAATTTATACAATGGATATTATTAGCGGGTTTCGTTTTTTCTATGGTCTTTATGTTGTATTTAGGGGCAGATTTTTATCAAACTATGAATAATGAGTCAAATCTTGCACTTAATCAACGTTCCATTGTACTTTACTTTAATCATCGATTAAATCAAGCAGATGCTAAAGATGGATTCATTGTTCAAGATCATTTATTGACAATTAAACACGATGGATATTTTACCCTTGTGTATGAGGAAGATGGATTCCTGGTTGAACAGGTTTCTGAGTTTGATAGTATATCAGAGCTTTCTGGCCAAAGAATTGCTAAAATAAATAATTTAGATTATTCGATTGATCAAAATCAAGTTATTATTACATATCTTGATGATAGTAATCAGAAACATGAGTTAAAATATTCTCTTCAGAGTTTAGGGAGATTACCATGAAGAAGAATACTCAAAGACTTTTTATTATAGAGATTGTTTTAGCTGTACTTATTCTAGTTATTACTTTTAGTATATCAAATCTTATATTTATTCGTTCCATGGCGCAACATCAAGAGAATCAAGCAATAATGCGGATATCGGAAGAAATGATATTAATTTCCGAGGATATTAAGAGTCAAAGTTTAACTAATAATATAACTAAAGATACTGAAATATATTATGATGCGTATGGAATTATACAAGAAAATGAGTCTATTTATACACTTAAAATCACTTTGGATTCAAAAGAATCATTTATTTCATATCGTTTAGATTTATATAATAAAAATAACGAAAAGCTGTTATCTTGGAATATCGTAAAGGTGGTAGAATGAGTATGAAAAGAAATCATATTACATTATTTGGCTTGCCTACTTTACTCACTGTTTTAATCGTAATACTAGTATTTAGTTTTTCAACACTTAGCTTTTTGAATGAACTTAATATAAAGAAGTCTATTGATCGTGGTAACCAAATACTATCGGATACCTATAATCTTCAATATGAAATGGACCTACTTATCTTTGAGATAGAAAATGAAATAAATAATAAAGAATTTGATTTTAATCGCAAGGATATACTATTTGATCGAACTAACCAACAATTACAAATTACATTGAATAGAGAAAATTTAATATTAAATGTTAAATTAAATATTATTCAAAAAGAAAGAATTGATTTAGAGATAATTGAATACAGAATAAGTTATGGGAATGATCAAGATTATACACAAGACGGGGATCCCGTTTATGGAGGTTAAGATGAATATTCAGGAAATTGTTAAGAAAGCTGTAGAACTTGAAGCATCGGATATTTTTATCGTAGCAGGATCTACCATTGCGTATAAAGTTAAGAATCGAGTAACTCGTATAGAAGGCGAAACATTGATGCCTGAACATTGTAAGATGATGGTTAATGAACTATATTACTTGGCACATAATCGAAGTATGGAAAAACTTGAACAAAAAGGGGATGATGATTTTTCGTTCTCATTAACTCATTTAGCTCGATTAAGAGTTAATGTGTATCATCAACGTAATTCACTTGCGGCAGTTATTCGTATTGTACAATTTGATATTCCAAAAGCAGATGAACTTCAAATCCCTAAAGAAATAACACGTTTCTCCGAATTGACTAAGGGTTTAGTTATAATAAGTGGACCTGCTGGAGCGGGTAAATCATCGACACTTGCGGTTTTGTTGGACTTGATAAATAAGAATCGATCAGGTCATATTGTGACCATTGAGGATCCAATTGAATATTTACATCGTCATGAACAAAGTATTGTGACACAAAGAGAGATTGGAAGTGATTGTGATTCAAGTGCTTCGGCATTAAAATCAGCGCTTAGACAAGCACCTAATGTATTATTTATTAGTGAGATGAGAGATTTAGAAACTATTTCCTTGGCAATTACTGCGGCAGAAACGGGTCACTTAGTTTTTTCTACGCTACACACTCTAGGAGCTGCGAATACAATTGATCGAATGGTCGATGTTTTCCCAGCTTCTCAGCAACAACAAATTCGCTTACAATTATCCATGGTATTAGAAGCGGTTATCTCCCAACAACTAATTCGACAGAAAAATGGTGATTTAGTTCCAGTATTTGAAGTTATGACAAATAGCTTGGCTGTGCGTAATCAAATTCGTGAATCAAAGACTCATCAATTAAAAAATACAATTGCGTCTAGTGCATCAGAGGGCATGATTAGTATGGATACAATGTTAATGGAATTACTTAAAAAAGACCTCATCACATTAGATGAAGCCTTATTACATAGTTTTGATTCAGAATTGTTTTTAAAGAAATTTAATTCAAAGTAAAGTAAACAAACGCTCCACCTTTTTTAGTCGTACGTAACCATAAATCAAGATCAATAGCGAACAGTTTACCATCGTCAATGATATTTATAAATACTTGACTATGATTTTCATGAACATCGATTCCACTTACGACAACCCAATGCCATTCATCCAATTTTTCTTCATCTCCATTATCTAGATTAAGAAAAGCAATTAAAGCATTATTGGTTAAACCATTTTCTAAGAAGTTTACTGTATCAATCAGACTCATTCGAGTCTTTTTATTTTTTGTGATTTCTATAGATTCAATTGTAGCTTTAATTTCATGTTTATCAAAATAACGTTGTAGTCCACCTGTAAACATAGAGCGTTTATATACACCACCCATACCAGGTGTTACATAATCCCAAACCGTTTCCATGATTTCAAGAGCTTTGTTTTTTTCTAATTTCTGATCTGAGTGAAGTCCATAGTAAATAAGACTACTTGCGGCCGTAGGACCACAACCAGCAAGCCGTTGCCATTTAGATTTATACCATTCTTGGTTAAATCCAAAAGTGATTTCTTGACTTAGTTCATCGCTTAATTCAAGTTTTTTTAACTCAACTAAATGTGTGCTTTTCATCTTATAAATATCATATCAAAGTTTAATGCTAATTTATTTAAATATGACCGAACTATGTTAAAATACATGCATAGGAGACACTATGAAAATAATTACCGATACAGGCTCTTTGATGAGTCAACAACAAGCCCATGATTTAGATATTGAACTATTACCCTTACAAGTTGCGATAGCAGGTAAGAACTATAGAGACTATTTTGAATTAAAGTCTGCAGACTTTGTTCAAATGGTCAAAAATGCGATTCCAAATTCTTCTCAACCCGCAATAGGGGATGTGATGGAAGTGTATGAACGCACGAAGAATGCACTTCATATTACTATGACTAAAGGATTAAGTGCTACATATGATTCTGCACTTGGTATTCTTAATTCTATGCATACAGAAGGTATTACGTTGTTTAATTCTAAGACTTTAGCAGGAACTCAAAAGTATTTAGTCGAATTGGCTTCCTCCTTAGCGAAAGATAAAACGGTAGATGAGATTGTTGAACGTATGAATAAGTGTTTATCATCTTGTCAATCCTTCTTAATGCCAACTGATTTTGATTACTTAAAACGTGGTGGTCGTATCACGACACTTGCCGCAACACTTGGTGGATTCTTAAAATTAAAACCAATTGTTATGCATGTAGAAGGTAGTGAGAGATTAGAAAAGTTTGGTTCAGGAAGAACTTGGACCAATGCGATTGATCAGATTATTGATCGTATGATTCAAAATGGTGTATCAATGACACATAAGATTTATATCTCACATGCATTTAATTTAGAAGTTGCGGACCTCGCTTTCAAACGAATCAAAGAGAGAATTCAAGGAATTGAAATTGATATTCTAGAATTATCACCTGTAATGATTACTCAAGGTGGCCCTGGATGTGTCGCAATTCAATATATCTTAAAAGATAATGGATAATAAAAAATAGGAATTTTCCTATTTTTTTTGAATTAATAAATCTTCAATTGTTTTCGCACGATAACTTTCAATTAGAATATAAAGCGCAGTAGCCAAACTACCAGTCACAATCAATAGGATTGCCCAAATTATTCGTGGTAATGGTTTTGTTTCTTTATAGAATATCCAGACATAAACTAATGCGAATCCAACATATAAATCCACTAAGCTCATTTGTCCCCAAACAAGTCCCATTAAAATAGATCCTTGTTCAAAGAAATCACCTGTTAATAAAGAAAAAATAATCATAAATAACATAATTAAGGTAGAGATCCATGCGATAATACGTACTTTTTTCATGATTTTTTAACCATACACTTTCCATGTTTAATTTCATAATACGTCCAAATTATTCCAATCACAATAAGGAATAATGAGATAAATTTATAGGGTAATCCCGCTAAGGGTAAAACAGTTACTGAAAATGCGATTCCTATACTACCAAAAAAGGCAATAACACAGGGTGTACATCCATAAGTAAGGATTCCAAAGAATACAGATACAAATGATAGATTCGAACCCAGTGGTTCTTTTCCTTTGAGTTGTGCATTTGCAGTACTTAATACTAACATCAGAGAACTTAGTAATGCCATGACAATATTAATCGAAATATTAGTATAAACGAGATAGGAACCATAAGTTTGTGACATCTCAGTATATGAAATATTATTACGATCAATTAGGGTATAAATTGTCATAAAGATAATAAAAAAAAGGATACCTTGTAAAATTGATTTTTGAGTTCTTATTAGTTTGTGTGCTTGTTCAATCATATTAACCTCTTGTTTAAAATATCATATCAACTAAAAAATGTCAGTTAGAATGCATATTGCGTGTAAAAATAGTGGTTTGTGCTATACTTACATTATGAAAGTAGATTATAAGCTTTGTCCAAAATATGAAAAAGTGTTTAAATGGTTAGGTAAGCGTTGGAATGGCCTTATTTTAAGATGCTTATTAGATCAACCTATGCGATTTACTGATTTAGCTGGTTGTCTTCAATCATGTAGTGACAAAGTATTAACTGAACGTTTAAAAGAATTGGAAAATGAGGGTTTAATTGAACATGTAGATAATCATTATCAATTAACTCAACTGGGATTTGATTTAAATCAATCACTGAACTCAATCCAGTCATTCGCAGATAAGAATTTATAACACCTGATAAAGGTGTTTTTATTTACTTACAAAAAGTGAGCATATTGCTTGAGATAATAGTTCGAATTCGTTATACTCTAATTAACTTACAAAAAGTAAGAAGGAGAAACGAATTAATGTCTACAAAATTATCAATTATTTATTACAGTACATATGGATCCAATGTACAACTAGCTAAATGGGCAGAAGAAGCTGCTTTAAAATTAGGTGCTGAAGTACGTGTTCGCCAAGTTCAAGAATTAGCCCCTCAAGTTGTGATTGATTCACAAGCAGGTTGGAAAGCAAATCAAGAAGCCACAAAGGATATTCCAGTTGCGACTTCAGATGATATAACATGGGCAGATGCAGTTTTATTCTCTGTTCCATCTCGTTTTGGAAATGTTCCATCACAATTTAAACAATTTATTGATATTCAAGGTGGTATTTGGGCTACTGGTAAAACAGTAAACAAAGCTGTAAGTGCTATGTCATCGGCTCAAAATCCACATGGTGGTCAAGAGGCAACTCTTCTAAGTTTATATACGAGTATGTATCACTGGGGTGCGATTGTTGTGACACCTGGTTATACAGATGCGAGTGTTGGTCTTGCAGGTGGTAATCCATATGGAACAAGCGTTACAATTGGTCAAGATGGTAAGATGATTGAAAATGTCAGACCGGCTGTTGAACACCAAGTTAAAAGATTATTGGATGTTGCGTCTAAATTAAAGTAATTTGAAAGATATCTAGGATAATAACTAGATATCTTTTTTTCTTAACATTCAATTAATACAAGATTAACCTTAAGTATGATAAACTCTAATTATAGAGGGATAAAATGACGACTGAGAAAAAGAAAAAAGTTATTATTGATATTGCGTATGTCGCAATTGTTGGTTTAAGTATATTTTTTGTATTAAATTATGTTATTCCATTAATATTACCGTTTGTGATTGGTTTTGTGATTGCGTATATTTTAAAACCAATCATTCGTAAGCTCAATCAATCGACCAAACTTCCAATGAAATTTGCTTCGTTGTTTACTATTATTCTATTTTATTCATTGTTTATTACCTTGTTATTATGGTTTGGAGTTGAGATATTTAATTATATTAAATCTTTGTTTCAAACATTACCTGATTTATACGACACTGTCTTATATCCATGGCTAAATAATGGATTAAATAATCTATTACTATTAGCTCAGAAATTAGATCCTGTTATTTATCAATCTATCGTGGAATACAATAATAATCTCTTACAAGCCTTTGGAGATATCATTTCAAATATTTCAGTATTCTCTGTCACATGGATATCAAATTATGCAAATCGTATACCATCCCTTGTGATTAATTTACTTATAACAGTAATATCTTCTTTCTTCTTTACGATGGATTATCAAAGAATTGTGACTTTCTTGCTTAATCAACTAAAGCCACATCATCGTGCACTTTTGCTTAACGCTCAAGAGTTTTTAGGTTCTACCATTAAGAAATACATTAAATCATATATCATTATTATGTCTATTACATACTTTGAACTTGCGATTGGTCTTAGTATATTAGGAGTTGATAAAGCAATCATTATTGCACTATTAATCGCAATCTTTGATGTATTACCAGTGATGGGAACTGGTGGAATTATGATTCCTTGGACGATTATTAACTTTATGGAAGGAAATACGAGTCTAGGGATTGGATTACTCATATTGTATGTTTTTGTGACTATAGTACGTAATATTGTTGAGCCTAAGGTAGTTGGTGATCAAGTAGGCTTACATCCGATTGTGACATTGTTTGCGATGTTTATTGGTACAAGCTTGTTTGGAGTTGCTGGACTACTTTCATTCCCTATTACGCTCGCGATTTTAAAGGGATTACACGATAGTGGTAAGATTACATTGTATAAAGAAGGCAATGAAACAGAAAGTGTAAAACCGTAAGAGTGCTTACGGTTTTTTATAGAAAATATGTTTGAAATAAACGAAACACATACAATCATAGGGAAAGGTAAACAAGCTGTTGTATTTACAGATGGTGTTTATGCGTATAAAGTATTTAATGATAATTATCCCTATAACTGGATTCAGTATGAATATAATATCCAATCAGAGATTAATAAAACAGATTTACCAATCATACAGTATCATTCCATCATTGATTCCAATTGTATAAAAATGGATTATATAAAAGGGGATACTCTAGGTCACTTATTACAAACTAAACAACTTAAAAATGGAGTTGAAGTATTAATAGATTTACAGAAACAGATTCATGCTTATCTTGATTTGAATTTACCTGCTTTTAAAGAAGATGCGATTAAAGTATTAAATAGTATTGAATTATCGAATGAAATGAAGGAGTTGTTTGTTTTATTAATCAATAAAATCGAGGATAAGAATAATTTACTACATCTTGATTTTCATTTCTTAAATGTAATGTTTGATCGACAATACACTATTATTGATTGGGTTAATGCAAAATGTGGTAATCCAATATATGACTATGCACGATCCTATGTCATTATGAATGAATATGTTACTCGTTTAGGTTCGAAATACAAAACACTCATCCTAAAAGATAAGTTAATAGAGACTCGTTATCTCGATGAAGCCATTTATATTATGTGTATCTTAAGACTAAGAGAAGAACGAAATCCTAAGACACTATTATTAATCAATGATTTATATCAAATACTATCAAAAAAACACATTAACCTAAATGATTAATGTGTTTCTCTTTTTTAGAGTAATTCTTGTACTTTATCAAGATCTCTTTCACGTTTATATAATGGTGTTAGATTACCTTGATAGAATGGATTACGGGTATGATAGTCAGGTGTATCATTGTTTTGGTATAAAATACCACAGGCTAGTTTATCAAGATTTAATGCGACTTTAAGTGCGTCTTGAAGATTTGTTTTATCATGTGTTTCATCAAGCCAATATGTATTGCGTTTGAACCACGCGAATGTGTTGATTTTGTTGTATGTGACACATGGATGGAAGATGTCGAGAATCGCATAACCTTTATGTTGTATAGCTTGTTTAATCAATTCTTTTGTTTTTTGTTTATCTCCACTAAATCCTCTTGCGACAAATGTTGCGCCAAGAGATAGTGCTAATGCCATTGGATTAATCGGTTCATTGTATACACCATCAATTTGAGTTGGTGTCACAAGTCCAATAGGAGATGTAGGGGCAGCTTGACCTTTAGTCAAACCATAAACCATATTATCATGAACAATGTGTAATAGATTTGGATTACGACGAATATTATGGATTAAGTGATTTCCACCTTCACCATACATATCACCATCTCCTCCTTCCGCAATTACCACGAGTTCAGGATTAACAGCTGATATAGCACTTGCGACAGATAAACCACGACCATGTAAACCATTGAAATAATTGGAATCAATGTATTGTGGCATTTTAGCCGCTTGTCCTATTCCGGATGAGAAGACTACTTGAGTAGGATCTAGATTAAGTTCATTGAGTGCTTCGATAATCATATCTCGAATTGGAAAGTTTCCACATCCTGGGCACCATGCCATATCAATATCATAGTTAAAATTGAAATTAGACATATGCTTTCTCCTTTAGTTTTTGTTCAAGCTCATCGACATGGAAGGGTTCTCCATTGTATTTAAGAATACGATTATTAAGCTTGATTCCAAATGTCATTTGTAGTAAGTTTGCGAACTGACCAGTCGCATTGTTTTCAATCACAACAATCTTATCCGCATCTCTTAAGAGTGATTCAACAGAGTCAGGAAGAGGATAGACATGTTCGAAATGAACATGGGTTAATTCAGGATTTGATGTAACAATCTCATGAATTACACCATAGGTAGAACCCCATCCAATCACTAAATTCTTTTTAGTTGGATTACCTTCAACACTTGGTTCTAATAAATCTTCTTTCATAAGATTAAATTTATTTAAACGTTTTTCATGCATTCTTACACGCATATCAAAAGATTCTGTTAAAAGACCCTCTTCATCATGCTCATCACTATCTACTTTCACAAATCCTTTGCCTAAGCCAGGAATACCTCTTGGAGATAATCCACTTGGATCAAAGGCATATCGTTTATAATCACGTTCGGTTTCGATAATATGATTTTTTGAATAATTTCTAGGAATTGTAATATCATCTGTTTGTGCAAGAGATTCCAACCAATATTGATCACTTAACATAAATACAGGGATTTGATACTTGTCAGCTAAATGAAAAGATCGAGCCATAAGTTCAACACCCGATGATAATTTACCAGGTGCGAAAATAACGCGTGGGAATTCCCCATGCCCCGCGTATAGTACAAGATTTAAATCGGCTTGTTCAGTTCGTGTAGGTAATCCTGTGGCTGGACCAGGTCTTTGAGCGACATGGATGACAGCTGGATTCTCAGTAATTCCAGCTAAACTAACTGCTTCAGTCATTAAGGCAAATCCACCACCTGAAGTTGTCGTCATAGCACGAGCACCTGCATACCATGCCCCAATAACCATATTAAGGGCTGCTATTTCATCTTCTGCTTGTTCAACTAATACACCAAAGTCATGTGTTTTAGCCTCTAGAAGCTGCATAAGTGTTGTCCCAGGCGACATAGGATACGCTGCTAAGTAGTTTACACCACCAGCTAATGCCCCAATGCTTAATACATCGTTTCCTGTTAATACTTTTAAAGGTTTAAAATTTTCATTTGGTTTAAAATCGAGTTTTAAGCTTGAATCTTGAGCTAAATCATAACCCAAATTAAATGCGGTAATATTACCATTGACCACATCCTCACCTTTACGAATAAACCGTTTAGTAATCGTTTGATGTGCAAATGTTTTTGAACTATTCAGTAAACCTGAAATAAATCCAAACATGGCAATATTAAAATAGAGTCTGTTTCCTGCTTGTTTCGCAATCTCAATAAAATTCACTTCATTAAAATTAAATTGCTTCTTTTGATCATCCGTCAAAAAAGAGTCTTCGCCAATAATTTGAGTCTTACTATGTAAGCGTGGAAGAAGTCTTTCTAATGAATGATTATTGAATAGAAATAAGTAATCAATCGTATAACGTAAAGCCTGAATGGGATGATTCGATATACGGATTTCAACCGAGTTATTACCTCCCCTAACTCGACTCATAACTTCTTTAGATGAAAAGACATATGTTTCGTGGGTAAGTGATTCAACTAAAAATTCTTCTACGGTCTGTAGTCCTTGACCAGCTTCACCCGATAAAACAATGGTAATAGATTCTTTCATAAATCTCCTTTCAGAATTGTCCATTGTCATCAATCAGAATATGCTTCAACTTTGACCTGAAGTCCATTTGATGTACCTATAATTTAGTGTATAAACCAATATCTTTCAAAACATATGCCCAAAAAAAGGTTATTTGACCTTGTAGTTAAAATAGATTGGGACTTTCGTTTTTCTTAACCGAATAAGATATAGTATAATACCGATTATTATGAGTATACTTAATCCAAATTTAAACATATTATGAATGAAATAAGCATTTATACCGTAACCTACAAAATGGATTAATCCAATATAAACAAATGATTGAGTTAATTTCAAAGGATATTTACGATAGATAAAATTCATATAAATAAGAATAATTATAAACTCAAAATTAATAAAAAGTTGCCAATAATCTTTTATTATCCAATATTGCACACTTGAATAAATTAAGAAAATAAACGCAATAAGATAAATAAAAGAAATAAGATTTTTTCGATTGAACATAGAAATAGTATGCCATATTTTTTAAATAAGTTATAAATATTTGCTTAAAATGGATTAAAACTATACTATTATTTAATAAGTTAGAAGGTGGTTTATCAATGAAAATTATCCTATCTCCCAGTAAAACTCAAAGTACAGTCAATCAAAGACTTGGATTAGATCATCCTAAGTATTTAAAATACACAAAGGAAATCATTCGAGAGCTTAAACAATTAAATAAAGAAGAAATATCAATCATGATGAAACTTAAAGGGAAATTACTCGATGAAACAAGTTTAATGATAAAGAATTTGAAACTCAATCCTAAAGAACTGACTCCTTCTATTCAACTTTATACAGGTGTTGTATATGAGTCATTAAATATCAATGATTATGATGATTTCGAACTGAATTATCTCAATAATTCAGTAAGAATTATAAGTGCTATGTATGGTGTATTAAGTCCTATGGATGGTATTCAAAACTATCGATTGGATTTTACGATGAAGTTAAAAAATATTCATTTAACGCAATTCTGGAAAGAAATCATACTTAAAGAATTCAAGAATGAAGATTTGATACTTGATTGTGCATCGCTTGAATTTAGTCATTTTCTTAATCCACTAAAAGAAAAAGTCCATCGTGTTGAGTTTATAGACGTCGTTGATGGACAAGAGAAAATTATTAGTTATAATGCGAAAAAGTTAAGAGGTTTAATGGCGAATTATTGTATACGTCATCAAGTAAAATCAAAACATGAGATATACGATTTTTGTGAAGAAGGATACGTTTATGATCCTACTTCTTCGACAAATCAAATCTCTGTATTTAAACGATTTTCAACTCTTGAATAAGAGATTCGATACGATCGAGTCCTTCTTTTATGTGTTGAATTGAATAAGAATAGGATAATCGAACAAATCCTTCACCACTTTTACCAAACGCATGTCCTGGGATTAATACGACCTTTTTCTTATCTAATAGTAAATCACAAAATTCTGTAGAAGAAAGTTGTGTTGATTGTATGTTTATAAATACATAGAAAGCTCCCATAGGATTTGAAGTAGATAGACCCATGGAGTTTAAACGTTCTACGACATATCGTCTTCGCATATCATATTCATCTCGCATATATACAATGGAATCATCTCCATTTTTTAATGCCTCTATCCCTGCAAACTGAGATATAGTTGGAGCGCATAATATCGCGTATTGATGATACTTAGACAAGATATCGATAACTTCCTTAGAAGCACACACATAACCTAATCGCCATCCTGTCATAGCATATGTCTTTGAGAATCCATTAATCACAAGTGTCTTTTCAAACATACCTTCACAACTAGCGATTGAGAAATGTGTTTTTGTATAACTTAATTCACTGTATATTTCATCAGAAATAACATGTAAATCACGATCTTTAAGAACAGACGCGATTTCCGCAATTTCAATCTTACTCATAATTGCGCCAGTAGGATTGTTAGGATAATTGAGAAGAACAAGTCGT
>JAJZTY010000160.1 GCA_021847325.1 Bacillota bacterium | reverse complement strand
CCTCCACTGTTGTTGTTTTTCGATACGACTCCGTAACCAAATCATAGATAGGTTGTGAATTTGCCTTATTCGCTTCAGAAACTAATTCTAAGGAAAGATTTATTAACTTCTCTTCATCAAATTTGTGTTGTTCCTCTGCTTTTGAACATGCGGAAGTCAATATTAAAATAAGCACTCCAATTATTAATGTCTTCTTTTTCATTAAAATTACCTTAATAACGACGAGTCAATCGATTAGGATCAATGACTGTAACTAAATCTGATTCTAATGAAAACGTATTAAGTAAATAATCTTTAAACTCATCAAGTTTTAAATGTGTCGTACCTTGTAAACCAGAACCACTTGTACCATACACATCAAATCGTCCAACTTCACTCAAATCCTTTGGCTGTACTTTACCAATCGCATCATCCTTTAATTGGATGATATACCGATAAACTACTTTATTATCCTCTACTGTGGTGTTGTTTCTATTCTTGAAGTAATCCACTATCCTTTTACTAAAGAAGATCGCTGGTACTCCAAAAATAAGAATAAAAATGATATACATATCCATATTCATACCCCCTGTATCCCCATATGTTAGTCATAATGACGTTATGGATTCACTAACATCCAATCCAATGAAATATTGAATAATTTAATAATTGAATAGTTATGTTCTAAAGTAATCATAAACTTATATACATTAATTTTAGATTAATTTATATTCGCCATTAATTTATATTCAAGTTACATAATTCTTATATTTATAACTTTATCGTATACTAGTAGTTTGATAAATTAAATAAGAAATCCCATATTTTAGTACATATATATATATATATATTATTTTCATTCTTTCAATTCTTCTTTCTTAGAAATTCGCTAAAATATATATTAAAATTCACAAAACCAAAATAAAACAACGCTTCTAGACGTCTTGAGCGTTGTTTTATTGTTAGTACTAATTATAGTTTAATCGATTCTGTAATGCATCAAAGTCTTTTTCATTGACTCGTATTATTATTCCATTTGAATAATCTTCATAAGACACAATAAGTTTTCCTTCTTTTAATGCATCAAATTGTTTCAATATTCCATCTCTAATTTGATTAATTTCATTGAGTTCAGAATAATCATTATTTACGATAAGTAAGTTCTTATTCTCATTTGAAATATTTAGTTTCTCATTTAATTTTGGAATTCTACAAATAATAACCCCTTCTTCTAGACTATTATCAATCTCAAATTGAGCCCATGTATTGGTTAATAATATTTTATCAATATCGTTTAATTGATACTCATATTCAATTGGATTCGTATCATTTTCAACCCATTCAAATTGACTTAATTCATTGAGTGACCAGATTGTCCCAAATCCACCGAGTATAAGAGTTATCAGTATAATACTAAAGATCCTTGAGTACTTCCATGTTTTGAGTTTTAATCCAAATGTAAACGCAAAGATCACAAATAAGATACATAAGCCAAAGACTAAGCCCATACCACTGGTAAACATAACACCAACTAATGGAACCTTAGAAAGAACTAAGAATACTAACATACCCCACATGAATAATCCAATGACTAACCCAATTAGAACTGGGAATAAGATTGCGAGGATAAGTAATCTTAAAGACCAGATAATCATGTAATAAAATAAATTAACACATTTAGAAATAAAACTCTTAAATCCACCTGTTTTCTTCTCTTTGTAAATAACTTCTTTTTTAACATCATCAACAATCTTTTCAGATACAACTTCTTTCTTAACTTCATCCACTTTTACATCTGGCTTCTTCGATAAGTTCTGGCTTTGATGCGTGATATGCATATAGCGTTGTTGGCCAAAGTGAACAACACTAATCATTAATAGGATTGAACATAGGTAATAAATCGCATTGACCACAAAGGTCCAAATCCCATCAAAATGACTGATAAAGTTATACCCAAATATGATTTCTAAGAACCATAATGAAATACTTCTAAATAACATAAATGGAAATTTTAATAAGGCTACACATCCAAAGGATAAGATGATTAAAATAAGAAACTTAAAGACTTCAGACAATGAAATCTTAGAATAGAATTCTTCAAAACTCTTTATGAACTTACGACCAGTTATTTCACTCTTCTCTAATAATTCAGAGAATTTTGGTTTATTCGTGTAATGATCATTTAATTTATAGGCTTGTAAAATACTACGTGACAATTCTCCTAAGTCTCCAAAATCACTTACAGCTTCTTCTTCACTTTTTCCTTCACTCATTTTGTGATCAATGTGTTCAGAATATTCGGAGATAAGTTCTTCAATTTCATCTTGGGATAATATACTGAGTCGTTTTCTTAACTGATTTAGAAATTCATTTTTATTCATGACTTTCTCCCTTCTCTAAGAACGTATTAATCGATTTACTAAAATCCAACCAATCTTTCTTTAACTTAATCATTTCTTCTCTACCTAACGAAGTGATTCGATAGTATTTCCGAGGAGGTCCCTCTGTCGATTCTCTTAAATAGGTTTCAAAGTATTTTTCGAGTGTCATTCGTTTAAGGAGAGGATAAATGGTTCCTTCATTAACTTGTATGATTTCACAAACTGTCTTCACAAGCTCATATCCATAGATATCAGCTTCATCTACGACAACCATGACCACAAGTTCTAAAACACCTTTTTTAAATTGTGCATTCATAGTAATCTCCTTCGTTAATATGTTATGCCTATTACTTGGTAATGTCAAGTACTAAAATTTTAATAGTAGTACAATAAAAAAGGATTAGTTGAACTAATCCTTTACTCTTATAGAACTTCTCCGTTTGTCTCGATAACGTTCTTATACCAGAAATAACTATCTTTCTTATAACGATTGAGTGATCCATTTTGTGTTTCATCTTGATCGACATAGATGAATCCATAAC
>JAJZTY010000159.1 GCA_021847325.1 Bacillota bacterium | reverse complement strand
ACAGGTTTAGCGCATGGTTAATAGTTATATTTTCCATACCTAAATTATACTAGAAAAGGTCCAAGCGTTTGCCTGGACCTTTTCATTTGTCTTCTATTCAAAGCTGTTTATTCGTTACAGCCTCTTATCATATTATTTTAGTAATTTTGATGTTTCAATAAATTCATCACGTGATATTTCTCCACGTGCATATCTTTCTTTTAAGATATCTAAAGCATTATTAGTTGAAATACGATTGTCTACTTTATTTGAATTAAATAGATAGTACAATACTACAACCAGTAATATAAACCCAAAGATTCCCATAATCATTCCTCCTGAACTTAAGTTCATCATTCCATAATTTCTGTTAAACGTATTATTCATCCATCCCAAACTGCTATTATTGCGACCCATCATTCCACTATAATATCGATCATTTGAGTCAGCATAACCATAGTTCCGGCCCATCATTCCACCGTAGTATTGATCATTTGAATCGGGATACCCATAGTTTCGACCCATCATTCCACCATAGAATTGATCATTTGAATTGGAATAACCATAGTTTCGGCCCATCATACCATGTCTGTAGTATCCTGAATAACTATCATTTACTTCATTCCATCTAAACGGCATAAATGACATCATTGTGATAGGATAACCATTTAAATAATCTTTACCTAATTGAATGTGTAATTCACTTAATGTTTCTGAGTCATCTCCACCAAAATAGTTATCGATTTCCTCATGGCGTTCAGAATCACCTATATACGCTTCCATAACGGAATCACCGAGTTCTTCTAATAACTCTATTTTAACTTCTTCAACATTTATCGCATCATTAGCACCAATGTTTAGATCTTCCCTAATATCAGTGATAATCAAGTCAATCGATCGAATCTCCATCTCTTGTGCTTGAACATTCAACAGTGACATAGAAATAATGACTGCAATAAATATACTTGATAAGAATTTTTTCATTATTTCTCCTTTCTATAAACTCTTTCTAATAGAGTCATACTCTTCTTTACTAATTTCACCTTTAGCTAGTCGAACTTTCAATATCTCTATATTTGATTGGTTTGAAACGGTTCGATTAATCGTGCCTTTATTTAAAACTAGTTTTAGAAGAAATATTATTCCTAGTACAACTAATGATATAACCAATAAACAAATAAATAAACCAAACCAACTAAAGGATCCCATCATACCAAATCCTTGATTGAATGGAAATCCACCATATCCTCTCATCATATTTTACCTCCAATAAAAGATTGAACTTTTATGTATTTCTTTCTGTCATCTCTCTCTGACAAACATATAATATCAATCAATTGTTACAAAAGTGTGTTTTTACACAACAAAATAAAAAACGCTCAAATGAGCGCTTGATACTAATCTATTTTTAGCAATTTCGCATTAATCGCGACAATGACTGTACTTAATGACATAAATACTGCACCTAAAGCCGGTGAAATTAATATACCTTGATTAAATAATACTCCAGCCGCTAGAGGTAAAGCTAATACGTTATATCCAGTAGCCCAAATTAGATTTTGAATCATTTTGCGATATGTCGCTTTTGATAATTTTATAATGTTTACAACATCAAGTGGATTACTTTTAACAAGAATAATATCTGCTGTTTCTAACGCAACATCAGTCCCAGCTCCTATCGCGATTCCGATATCTGCTTTTGCTAAAGATGGAGCATCATTTATTCCATCCCCAGTCATCGCAATTTTCTTATTCTCTTTTTGAAGTTTTTCTATTTCGTGTGATTTTTGATGTGGAAGTACTTCCGCAATAACTTTATTGATCGATAATTTTTTCCCGATGAAGTTAGCTACCTTATAATTATCACCAGTTAGCATGATTGTTTCAATATTCATATCCTTGAGTACTCTTATAGCATCGATTGCTGATTCTCTTACTTGATCCATTAATGCAATCATACCAATTAGTTTTTCATCTGTTAAAACAAATACAATCGTTTTGCCTTCTTCAGCTAACTTCTCGTATACTTGTTCTTCAAAATCAACATTGTTTTTAATCATATATCCAGGACTAACGATTTTTATTGTTTGATTATCGATTTCAGCGCTTAATCCCACACCTGGTATCGCCTTAAAATCTTTTACACTTATTAGGTTTATGCCTAACTTTTTACCTTCTTTTAAAAACCCTTTAGCAATCGGATGTTCCGAATTTGATTCTAAAGATATCGAAATTGACAATAAATCATTTCTATCAATATTGTATGGATATACATCTGTTATTCCAAATTCACCTTCAGTTAATGTTCCTGTTTTATCAAAAACAATTGTATTTAAATTGCGTGCATCTTCAAAAGCTGCTCTATCTCTAATTAATAAACCTTTCTTAGCACCGATACTGGTTGATACAGCCGTTACTAATGGAGTAGCTAGTCCTAATGCGTGAGGACATGATATTACAATAACTGTTACAGCGCGTTCTATCGCAAAACTCAAATCTTTCCCTAAACTTAACCATATAAAGAATGTAAGTGTTCCCGCAATAACCGCAATATAGAATAACCATTTCGCAGCTACATCAGCTAAGCGTTGAGTTTTAGATTTTGATTCTTGTGCTTCTTTCACTAGTTTTACAACTTGAGATAAGAATGTATCTTCCCCTACTCTTAATACCTTTATTTTTAAAGCCCCTTCAGAATTTATGGAACCACCGATAACTTCATCTCCATTATTTTTCTCAACAGGAATGGATTCTCCAGTTAACATTGATTCATTTACAGAGGAGCTTCCTTCATAAATTACACCGTCTAATGGTATCTTTTCACCTGGTTTAACTAAAATCTTATCCCCCACTTTAAAGTGACTAAGAGGATGATCCATAATTTCATCATTATCATGAATCATATGTGCTATATCTGGCATTAATTTAACGAGTTCTTCAAGTGCTTTTGAAGCCCCTAATACTGATCTC
>JAJZTY010000031.1 GCA_021847325.1 Bacillota bacterium | reverse complement strand
ATGCGTATTTGTCCTAATTTTTTAAAGTATGTTCCAAAACCAAATAAGCTTGTCGCTATTACAGGAACCAATGGTAAGACAACGGTCACAAACCTTATAAGTGATGTATTAGTTAAAGCGAATTATACAATTGCGAATAATGCCATGGGTAGTAATATTCGTGAAGGTATCATTACCACTATGGTAAATGCAACTAATATTTGGGGTAATAAAATTAAAGTGGATTATATCGTTTTAGAAGTTGATGAGCGTGTTTCTCCTCGTATCTATCCATTTATTAAACCTGATACTTTAATTATTACGAATTTATTTAGAGATTCTTATCGCCGTAATGCGCATGTTGAGTTTATTACGGATATTTTAGAGAAGTCTATTCCAAAAGAAACGAAGTTAATTGTTAATGCAGATGATCCATTAAGTTCTTTTATATGTAAAGAGAATGAAAGGATTAGTTTTGGTTTAGATCCTATGGAGAATGAGTTTGAAGTTAAAGATAGTCGGATAAAGGATTTAATCTATTGTCCGAGTTGTAATAGTAGTTTAGAGTATGATTTTAATCGTTATCATCATATTGGAAAAGTTCATTGTCCTAATTGTGATTTTAAGTCAATTCACGCTGATATAAATGCATCACTTGATATTCAAACAAATGAGTTGGTGATTCATTTTAAGGATACTTCTAGTCGATTTAAGACTATTGGTGATAATACTACGGATCATTATAATCTTTTATCTTGTATTACTTTTTTACATTCAATTGGTTTAAATTTAAATCAAATCCAAGAAGAACTTAATAAACTTGAAATTGTTAAGTCAAGATTTGATGTTGTTAATGTGAAAGATAAGCAAATTATTATAATGATGACTAAAGACCAAAACCCTGTCGCAACTTCTCGTGTTTTTGATTATATTCGTAGACAAAGTCATTTAAATAGTGCTGTTATTTTAATCAATGAAAATACGGAACATCATACATTAAGTGAGAATAATGCCTGGTATTTTGATACAGATTTTGAGTATCTTAATCAACCTTATATCAAACAAATTATTGGTGGTGGTGAGCGAGTTCTTGATTTAAAAATTCGTGTACAAATGGCAGGAATTGATGAGAGTAAGTACTCATATTCTTTTAGTGAGTTAGATACAGTTAATTGTGTTGATTTTAATCAAGTTAACGCTGTATTTATTCTTAATGGTACTAAGAATATACCTGAAGCTAAAATCATTAGACAAGGTCTTATTCGTAAGATAGAAAGTAGTGAGCAATTATGATTATTGAATTACTATATCCAAGTATTTCTGCTTTATATGGTGAAAAGGGGAATATTGATTATCTAAAATTATCTTTTAAAGATGCGACATTTATTGAAACTGATTTAAATACAACTCCGTATTTTGTGAACCATTCGGTTGATTTTATTTTTATGGGTCCAACAACAGAACGTTTTCAGAAGATTATAATAGATAAGTTGTTGCCATATAAAGAAAGAATTATCGAATTAATTAATCATAATACTTATTTTTTAATAACGGGTAATGCATTAGAAATATTTGGTTCATATATAATCGAAGATAATGGTAATAGAGTTAATGCTCTTGATCTATTTCCTTTTTATAGTAAACAAGATTTGATGCACCGTTTTAATTCTTATGTTTTAGCAGAATACAATGGTTATGAATTTGTTGGGTTTAAAAGTCAATTTACTCGTGTTTATCCAACAGCTGAATTACCAGTTTGGTTAAATGTTAAACGTGGAATTGGATTCAATAAAGATTTAGATCCTGAAGGAATTAAGTTTCATAATTTTTATGGAACACATTGTTTAGGACCTATTTTAGTTATGAATCCAATGTTTACAAAGGAGTTGTTTAATCAATTAGGGTATACATTTAATATGATTCCATTTGAAGATGATTTAATCAAAGCCTTTAAGAAAAGAGTTTTGGAATTTAAAGATGAAAAGTTAATTAATTATCCTTAATAAAGGTGTATTATGTAAGTAATTATATTTCTTTCATTGTATAATCAATTCGGTGAGAAGGAGATTCGAATATGCAGAATACACATGAAATTGCGCCAGGATTACACTGGGTAGGCGGGAATGAAAGACGTTTACAACGTTTTGAGAATTTGTTTCCATTACGTTTTGGGGTTGCGTATAATTCATACTTGATTGTTGATGAAAAAACATGTTTATTGGATACAGTTGATAGCTCTATTAGTCAATTATTTATTGATAATGTTGAGTTTGTTCTTGGTGGTAGAGACTTAGATTATTTAGTAGTTAATCATATGGAACCGGATCACTGTGGAAATATTGAGACTATTATTCGTCGATATCCAAATGTTAAATTTATTGGAAATGCAAAAACTTTTCAATTCTTTGAACAGTTTTATCGATTCGATGCAAGTAAAAATTACAAAATTGTAAAAGATTTAGAAGAATTAGATTTAGGTTCACGAAAATTGAGATTTTATACTGCACCAATGGTCCATTGGCCTGAAGTAATGATGACTTTAGATTTTACAAATCATATATTATTTTCATCAGATGCTTATGGGACATTCGGGGCTCATAATGGAACATATTTTGCGGATGAGATGGAATATCGAAGAGATTACTTAGATGAAGCAAGACGTTATTATTCAAATATTGTTGGTAAATTTGGGATACCTGTTCAAAGTATCATGAAGAAATTATCTAATGAAGTGATTGATATGATTTGCCCATTACATGGCCCTATGTATCGTAATGAAGAACTCGCATTAATTTTAGATAAATATGAGAAATGGTCCAAATATATACCTGAAACGAAGAGCGCATTAATTATTTATGCGACTATGTATAATAACACTGAAAGTGTTGCGGATAAATTAGCGACTCGTTTAGGTCAATTAGGGGTTAGAGATATGCGAGTCTATGATGTATCAGAGTTTGATCCTTCATATCTAGTTTCAGAAGCTTGGAAATATAGCCATATCGTAATAGCAACCCCAACCTATAATTCAAATGTATTTTATAAAATCTATAACTTATTGCATGAACTTACTAGTTTAAATCTGCAAAGTAGAAAGTTTTCATTTATTGTAAATTCATCATGGGGTGGTCAAACACTTGAACAACTTCAAGCATTAGTTGAAAAAATGAAGAACATCGAAATTATTGGTGAACCTGTATTAATAAAATCAACATTAAAAGATGAGAATATTGAAGCAATTGATAATCTAGCGAAAGCTATTTCGGAATCTATTCATAAAAGTTAAAAGCGGCTAAACATTAGCCGCTTTCTTTTTAGTCAATCGCTACGAAACTTGTTTTATCTACACCACAAAGTGGGCAATACCAATCATCAGGAATATCTTCGAAGGCAGTTCCTGGGGCAATCCCGCTATCAGGATCTCCTACAGCTGGATCATAGATATAGTCACAAGCCAAACATGCATACTTTTTCATGAATATCTTCCTTTCTTATGAATAAATTATATCAAAAATCAGTTATAAAACATATGCAATAAAAATAAAAATGATATACTATTTCCATGATTTACACAAAAAAGAAACGAAAACTTAAATTAAAAATTCAATGGTTCCTATTTACCTTTATTTTTATCGTATCATTGGTACTTTTATATACTTATTTTAATCAACCTAAAGAAGTTGAACCAATAATTGAAGAAGTTGTACAAGTGAGAGAGTTGAGTTCAGTTG
The DNA here is from genome assembly GCA_021847325.1 of Bacillota bacterium. Classification (GTDB taxonomy): domain Bacteria; phylum Bacillota_I; class Bacilli_A; order Erysipelotrichales; family Erysipelotrichaceae; genus UBA2212. The sequence continues at coordinate 12,392 of JAJZTY010000031.1, read as the reverse complement.
AAAAGTTAATTCTAGGAGCTCGAAAAGATGCTTTAGCAATGCCTGAATATATAAGTAACTATTATGCTGGTGGCTATCCTCCGGATAATGAAGGGACTTGTACTGATCTTGTTTGGCGAGCATTTAAAGAAGCAGGTGTTTTATTAAAAGATTTAGTTGATGAAGATATTAAAACCAATCGTTCAAACTATTCTCATATTCAATATCGAGATCCTAATATTGATTTTAGAAGAGTTCAGAATTTAACTGTATTCTTTAAGAATCATGCGGAAGTTCTTACAACTGATATTTACGATACAAGTGAATGGAAAGCTGGAGATATTGTGGTTTTTGGAAAAGACGAACATATAGGTATCGTTTCTGATATAAGAAATGATAATGATATACCTTATCTAATACATAATAACGATCAACCAGTTCGAGAAGAGGATAGACTTGAATATGGTTACTATACTATGGGTATTACAGGGCATTATCGTTTTAGATTTGATGAGTAAATAGTGTGAGGGAAAGAAAATGTTGAATCGTGTAAATCATCAAGTATTAAAGTTTAAGAAGAGTGGTATTCGTAAGTTTGCCGAAGCTGCAGCAAAGATGGAAGGTGTTGTCTCATTAACTATTGGTGAGCCTGAGTTTGATACTGAAGTAGTTATAAAAGACGCAGCAAAAAAAGCATTGGATGATAATTATACACATTATCCTTCTGGCCAAGGTATGATTGAGTTACGTAAAGCTATTTCTGATTTCGAAGGTAAGCGAAATGCGATGCATTATACCAGTGATGAAATTATTGTAACAAATGGCTCTACTGAAGGATTGGCTTCAACATTTTTAGCTTTGTTAAATGAAGGAGATGAGGTAATTATTCCAGCTCCTATGTATGTAACTTATTTGCCAATGATTGAGTATTGTAAAGCAAAAATGATACCTTTAGATACAACTAAATCTGGTTTTCAGATTGATGAAAATGATTTAAATGCATTAGTAAATGAACATACTAAGTTGATTGTGATTACATCTCCTAACAATCCAACGGGCGTTGTTTATTCAAAAGAAAGTTTAGATGCAGTAAAGAGAGTAGCACTAAAAAATAACATATTCATTTTAAGCGATGATGTGTATCATCAGCTTGTATATACCGATGATTTTACAAAGCTAAGCGATGATCCAAGTATCAGACATTTATTAATCGTAACTCAAAGTTATTCAAAACCTTATGCTATGACAGGTTGGAGAATTGGATATCTAATGGCCGATCAACCAATAGCAGCTCATATAAATGGTATTCATAGTTACTTAGTAACAGGTATAACTAGTTTTATTCAAATAGCAGCAATTGAGGCATTGAATCAAGATACAAGTGAAATAAAAAGAATTTATTTCGATCGTTTAGTTCGATGTAAGAAAATATTGGATGAAGCGAATATTCCTTATGTAAATCCTGAAGGCGCATTTTATCTATTTATAAATATTGGTGAGTTTAAAATTAATAGTGAAGAATTCTGCTTAAAAGCACTAAATGATTATAAAGTGGCATTAGTTCCAGGGGTCTATTTTAGTGAGTTAACGGATCATTATATTCGTATTTCTTATGCAGTTAAAGAATATGATTTATTTGAAGGTTTAAATCGACTTGTAAAGATGGTTAAAGACTTAAGGCAATGTTAAAGGTTTTACAATCAGTTTTAATTGTTATTTTAACGCAATTACTTTCGATTTATATTTTTGCGATTTTTGTAGTTGTATTTAATTTGAACTTATTTAATCAACTATCTAATTTATGGATTTCGTTTGGAATTCATAATATTTTAATATTATTTGTGTATGCTTTAATTACTGTATTAATAAATAAATATTTCAAAGTGAGTTCTAAATTAAATAACAAATCAAAAATTCTTGGTAGTTTACTTTTAATTTCATATCTTATTGTTTTTTATTTAAGTAATCAAGATTTGAATTTATTTAGAATCTTTCTTTTGATTCATTATCCAATCGGTTCTTTTTTTAGAACTATTCCATATAGTTACTTTGATTTACTTCTACAAATAAGTATTTTACTATCGATTGTTAGTTCTATGCTAGGCCTATATATTGGACAGGGTATTTCAATTCTAGTGCATAAAAAAAAGAAGAAATTATCTTCTTTGTCCAAAAAGCAATGATCCTATTCTAAACATGGTAGAACCTTCATCATAAGCAATTTTATAGTCATGTGACATACCCATAGATAATTCTGTTATTTCTGGGTATTTTTTTTGTGTTTCTTTAAATAATGCATTAGCGGATTGAAATACTTGTTTTATCGAGCTGGTGTTGTCTGTATTTGGTCCAATAATCATTAATCCTTTGCATTTTATATGTGATAGTAACTGAGCATGTTGCAGGAGTTGATCTAAATCGCTTGGATTAACTCCTGATTTAGTTTCTTCATCTGTAAGTTTGACTTGTATAAGAATGTTCATGTTTTTGTTTAATTTAATGCATTCTTTATTGATTAAATCAAGAAGCTTGATGGAATCAACTGAATCAATCCACTGAGCAACTTTTACGACATCTTTGACTTTATTTGATTGTAAATGTCCGATAAAATGCCAAATTATATCATTATGACAATCTTTTTTTGATAATAATTCTTGAACTTTGTTTTCACCAAAGTGTCTAAAACCTTGATTAAAAACATTTAGAATCGAAGCACAATCAAATGTTTTGCTTACGGCAACTATTTCATGTAAATTAGGGAACTGTTGTTTTAAATCGTTATAATTCATTGTTTTAGTCTTTCTGTTTCATGTTAAAATTTCTTTAGAGGATAATATATGAAAAAATCATCCATACATTCTGTAGTTTATCAGATTTGGCCACGTTCTTTTAATGATTCAAATGATGATGGAATAGGGGATATTCAAGGTATAATTCAAAAGTTAGATTATTTGAAATACTTAGGTATTGATCAAATTTGGTTATCACCTGTTTTCGTATCTCCGAATAAAGATTATGGCTATGATATCCAAGATTATTATAACATACAGCCTGAGTTTGGTAGTTTAGAGGATATGGATATTCTTATATCTGAGTCTAAAAAACGAGATATTAAGATAATTATGGACTTAGTTGCGAATCATACATCGGATCAACATCCATGGTTTCAAGAGGCGCTTAAAGATAAGAATTCTAAATATCGTGATTTTTATTTCTTTAGAGAAGGTAAGAATAATCAAGAACCCAATAATTGGATTAGTTTATTTGGGGGATCAGCTTGGACTAAAGTTAAAAATGAAGATAATATGTATTATTTAAGTTTATTTACCCCTCAACAAACTGATTTGAATTGGGATAATCCAGAAGTTAGAAGTGAAATTGAGAAAATACTACGTTTTTGGTTAGAACGGGGTATCTCTGGTTTTAGAATGGATGTCATTAACATTATTAGTAAGAAAGAGGGATTGCCTGATAAAAATCCTCATAAAAAAGGATACCAATTCGCGGATGATTATATTGTCTCTAGAGAAAAATCGCATGAATATATACAAGAAATGTATGACAATGTCTTAAAAGATTATCCAGGTTTGTTTATTGGTGAAGGTTTATTAATTAGTCCGGAACAAGCTAGACGTTATTGTGGTTCAAATTCAAAAGAACTCGATTTAATGTTTCATTTTGATACGATGTTAATTGGATGTGGTCCACTTGGTAAATATGATTTTAGAAAATTATATCGATGGTCTATTAAAGAGTTTAAGGAAATTTATTTTAAATGGCAGTTAGCGTCAATTAATCATGATTTTTATTTAGGGAATTTCTTATCAAATCATGATAATGGTCGTGCTGTTTCTCGATTTGGTAACGATAAAGCATTTCATAATGTCAGCGCAAAAGCACTCTTAAGCTTGATTTTTATGAGTCGTGGAACTCCTTTTATTTATCAAGGTGAAGAAATTGGTATGACAAATATCAAACTTGATGTGGAAGATTGGAAGGATTTTGAAGCGATTAATGATTATGAAGTTTTACAAACAATGATGCATTTGCCAAAAGGGATTGCGAAACGAGTTATTCAGAAAATGACCCGTGATCAAGCAAGAACACCGATGCAGTGGAGTGATTCTGATTATGGAGGTTTCTCGAATGTGAAGCCTTGGATGATTGTTAATCCAAATTATTCTTACATTAATGTTAGTCATCAACAAGTTGATAATAATTCAATTTTGAATTTTACAAAATTATGTATAGAGTTATATAAAAAAGATCCTTGTTTTGCGTTTGGGCAAATAGAACCTTTGTATTTGGAACATAAACAATTATTGGCTTTTCGTCGATTTAATGAATCAACTGAATATGTCGTCTATATTAATATGTCTAATAAGTATATTCATTTTAAATTAAATAATGAATATATCAATAAAGAACTTGTTTTATCGAACTACTCAAATCCATTATTAATTGAAAAAATGATAATGAGACCTTATGAAACAATTGTTATTAAGGTCAAATGAATGGACTTTATGATTAATTTCGATAAGATTAATTTAAAGGAGAATATTTATGTTAAATGTAAATGACTTAGCCCCAAATTTTAAATTACCAAATCAAAAAGGTGAAGTAAGAGAACTAAACGATTTTAGAGGACAATATGTTGTTTTGTATTTCTATCCTAAAGATAATACTCCAGGATGTACAACGCAAGCATGTACCTATCGTGATGCAATGCCAACGTATACTAAGAATAATATTAAGGTATTTGGTATAAGTAAGGATGATCTAAAATCTCATATAAAATTTGAAAGTGATTTTGATTTAAACTTTGAACTTTTAAGTGATGAATCGAAAGAAGTAATTGAAGCGTATGGTGTATGGGTTGAGAAGAATATGTATGGTAAGAAAACAATGGGAGTAGAACGTACAACTTTTGTGATTAATCCTGAAGGAAGAATTGCGCATATTTTCAGAAAAGTTGATCCTAAATTGGATAGTGAAGTTGTATTAAAATCAATATTAGGGTAGTTAGAAGCTGAGTAAATCTCAGCTTTTTTTTGAATTGTCTATGAATTGAGTCCTGATTTAAGTATAATAATAAATTGAGGAATGGAGGATTTCCATGTTTTTAAAACGTATTGAAATACAAGGGTTTAAATCCTTCGCAGATAGAGTAAATATTACGTTTGATCATTCAATAACTGGTGTTGTTGGTCCAAATGGTTGTGGTAAAAGTAATATTGTAGATGCGATTCGTTGGGTATTAGGGGAACAGTCAGTAAAATCATTACGTGGTTCGGCCATGACAGATGTTATTTTCACTGGAAGTGAATTAAGAAGAAGTGTGAATTTTGCGGAAGTTACACTTGTTTTTGATAACAGTGATCGCTCATTTGATTTATCATTTGATGAAGTAGAGATAACTCGACGTTTGCATCGTCAAAATTCAGAAGCTGAATACTTAATAAATAAGACACCTTGTCGATTAAAGGATATTTTAAGCTTGACCATGGATAGTGGTATTGGTCGTGATTCATTGAGTTTAATATCTCAAGGAACAATTACAAGCTTTTCTGAGGCTAAACCTATTGATCGAAGAGGTATTTTCGAAGAAGCTGCTGGGGTTGCGAAGTATCGAAAACGAAAAGATGAAGCTGTTAGTAAGTTAGAAAAAACACAAGTTAATCTTGAAAGAATTAATGACATTTATCTTGAATTGCAGAAACAAGTTTATCCATTAAAAAAAGCTGCGCAAAAAGCTAAGATTTATCAAGAAAAGAAAGAACGATTAGAGAAAATCGAGATTTCTGTTTTAAGTGATCAAATTACACGATTAAAGAATGATGTTGAAAATGCACAAAATGAGTTAAATGATTTACAAGCAAAAGAGGCTTTATTGGAAGCTTCTATTCAAGTGAATGAAAATAATAACATGTTGGCTAAGTCTGAGATTCATCAACTTGATTTACAAATACACACGTTACAAGAAGATTTGATTAGAGTTGTGAATGAAATTCAAACTCTAGAAACTCGTAAGATTGAGATTGATGAAAAACGTAAATATACATTAGAAGTGGGTAATCAAGAAGAAAAAGCGAATCAATTATTATCTTTACTTGAAGAAGCTAAACGTGAGTTTGAAGATCGTGAACAACGTTTAAATCAATTAAATTTAGATATTCAAAATTTAACATCTCGTTCAGTTGAAATAAATCGAAAATTAATTGATCAGAATACGAAATGTGATGAAGCGAACAGTAAGTTAAATAGAGCTTCTAATCGTTTAGAGGTTGCGAAAAATCTTGAATCACGTCCTTATATGAATCAAATGGGTGTTCAAGCAATTATGAATGCTCAACAAAGCTTAGTAGGTGTATTTGGGGTTGTATCAAAACTATTAACACCTGTTATTGGTTATGAAGAAGCAATTGGTGTCGCATTAGGTGGAGCATTGTATCATATTGTTACTAAAGATGAAGAATCTGCTCGAAATGCGATTAATTTCTTGAAACGTAATGAATCAGGTCGGGCAACATTTTTACCTATGACTGTTTTGTTTAATCGTTTTATAAGTAAAGAACATCAAATTGTTTGTGATAATACTAAAGGTTATTTGGGTACAGCTAATGATTTTGTTAAGTGTGATCCAAAATTTGATTTAGTGAAGAGTTCACTTTTAGCGAATGTTATTGTTTGTGATACATTGGAAAATGGTAATCATCTAGCGAAGTTACTCAATTATCAATATAAAATTGTTAGTTTAGAAGGGGATGTTATTCATAGAGGTGGATCCATGACAGGTGGTCGCCAAAAGGATAATCATTCACCATTATCAATAACAAAAGAAATAAATGAATTAAAGATTCGAATTGAAGAATATCAAAATGAGCTTAAGTTACATCAGGATGGTTTGTTTGATTTAAATAGTCGTAAATCTGATTTAGAAAGTGATTTACTCGAGAAGCGTATTGCGGCTGCTCAGTTGGAACCTGTTTTAGAAGCTAAAAGAGCAAAATATGAACGATTAAAGGATGATTTAGATCAAATTGCGCCAAACTTACAACAAGACTCTCAAAGTTTTGAAGAAGATCTTATTGATTTATTGAACAAAGCTTATTTCAAACGGGATGAATATACTGGTCAATTAAAAAGTAAGCGTGAATTACGTCTGAAGAATGCTCAAGAATCTGAACGACGTGAACTTCAAATACGTCAACAGCGACGTGATTTAAATGGATTACAACTTGTTAAACGAGATATCGAGATTCAAATTACTCGTCAATCTACCAATATTGAAAACCTTATGAATCGATTAAGTCATGATTATCAGATGACGTATGAGTTTGCATTAACGATTCCAACAGTTGAAGGTGTTGAAAATGCGGTTGATGAAGTTAATCAATTACGTTCTGAGATTGAGTCATTAGGTAATATCAATATGACTGCACCACAAGAGTATGAAGCAGTTAATGAACGTTATGAATTGTTGAAAAAACAATATGACGAAATTAATGAAAGTAAGGAAAAGATTCTTTCGTTAATTTTAGAACTTGATACTATAATGGTAGAGCAGTTTAAAGATATGTTAGATAAAATCAATGCTGAACTTCCTGAAGTAATTCAAGCAATGTTTGGTGGTGGTAAGGCTTATTTAGCACTTGAAAACCCAGAGGATTTACTAAACTCAGGTATTGAAATACATGTTCAACCGCCTGGAAAATCAATTAAAAATATGAGATTATTCTCTGGTGGTGAAAAGAGTTTAATTGCGATTAGTGTACTTTTCGCAATATTAAAAGCTCGTCATGTACCATTATGTGTATTTGATGAAGTTGAAGCTGCTTTAGACCAAGCGAATGTAGAACGTTTTGCGGCTTATTTGAAGAAGTTTTCAAGCTCAACACAGTTTATTGTATTAACACATCGTTCAGGAACTATGGCTCAATGTGATGTCTTATTCGGTGTTACAATGGGTAAAAGTGGGGTTTCTCAAATGTTGAAAGTTCGTCTAGCTGACGCTATGATGATGGCCGAGGAGGGATCAGAAGAATGAGTTTATTCCAAAGAATAAAAGATCATTTTAATAAGAAAAATCAAAATGCTTATTTTGAAGGTTTTAAGAAAACAAATGATAAATTTGGTTCTGGATTATTAAAACTTTTAAGTTCAAATAAAAATATTGATGAGAGTTTTTATAAAGACTTAATGCAAGTATTAATTGAAAGCGATGTTGGTTTAGAAACATCTCAGTTTCTACTTAATCAATTGAAAAAAGTTGTAAAACAAAAAAATATTGATAATACTGAGCAGGTAATCGAAGAATTAGGTCAATTAATTCTAGATAATATACATAATTATGATGTCATTATCGAAGATCGATTAACTGTAATACTAATGGTAGGTGTTAATGGTAGTGGGAAGACGACAAGTACAGCAAAATTAGCTCATTATTATAAGAACCAAGGTAAGAATGTTATGGTAGTGGCGGCTGATACATTTAGAGCTGCAGCTGTTAAACAACTTCAAACATGGTCTGAAAGAGTTGGTGTACCATGTTTTGCTGGAACTGAAAATCAAGATCCTGCATCAGTTGTTGTTGATGCATGTAGAGAAGCAATTAAGGCTAATGTTGATATACTAATAATTGATACAGCTGGACGACTTCAAACAAAAGTAAATTTAATGCAAGAGCTACAAAAAGTACATCGTGTTATTGAAAAAATAATAGGGTATCCAGCTCAAAATAGTTTTCTTGTATTAGACGCAAGTACTGGACAAAACGCATTAAGTCAAGCAAGTGCTTTCTTAGATAGTTCAAAGATTAACGCTATTATTTGTACTAAGATGGATGGGACGGCTAAAGGCGGAGTTATTATTGCATTAGGTCATTCTTTAAAAATACCGGTTGCTTTTGTTGGACTTGGGGAAGGAATAGATGACTTAAAAGAATTTGATAAAGATGCATATTTAGCTTCTATCACTCAAGGATTAAGCTAATGTTAGACAAAAGTGCACATTATAATAACTTGCTTGATTTTTATGAGAATTTGCTCACTGATAAACAAAAATTAGTCGCACACATGTATTTTCGTGAAGATTATTCACTTTCTGAAATCGCAGAACATACATTAAGTAGTCGGAGTGCTGTACATGACAGCGTTCAAAGAGTAGAATCAATATTGGATTCATATGAAAAAGAATTAAAATGTTATCAACGTTTTACGCAACGTCAAGAATATTACCAAGAGTTATTAAGCTTTGATATTCCAGAAGTAAACAAAATCGTTGATGCCTTAATTAAAATCGAATAAAGGAGAAAAAATATGAGTAAAATTATGGCAGTAAATGCAGGGAGTTCATCACTAAAATTTCAGTTATTTGAAATGCCAAGTGAAGAAGTTCTAACAAGTGGAGTAGTTGAGAGAATTGGTTTTAAAGATGGGATTTTTACGATTAAAGTAAATGGCGAAAAAGTTACTTCGACTCAAGCTATTATTGATCACAAGGTAGCTGTTGAACTTGTATTAGAAGCTTTAATCAAGTTTAATGTTGTTTCTAGTTTGGATGAGATTAAAGGTGTAGGCCATCGTGTAGTCCATGGTGGTGAAAAGTATGCTAGTTCTGTTGAAATTACTCATGAAGTAGAGAGTGCAGTTATTGAATTATCTGAACTTGCACCATTACATAATCCTGCTAATATGGTAGGTTATCGTGCGTTTAAGAAAGCTCTTCCTGGCGCAAGACATGTTGCAGTTTTTGATACTGCTTTCCATCAAACGATGACAGATGATATTTACTTATATCCTCTTCCATATGAATACTATCAAGAATATAAGATTAGACGTTATGGTTTCCATGGTACATCCCATTTCTTTGTATCGAATAGAGTCGCAAATTTAATGGGTAAAGATGTAAAAGATGTAAATGTTATTACTTGTCATTTAGGCAATGGTGCGTCTTTATCAGCAGTAAAAGGTGGTAAGTCTGTTAATACTTCAATGGGATTTACTCCATTAGCAGGTATTATGATGGGAACTCGTTCTGGTGATATTGATCCAGCTATTATTACTTATTTAATGCGTAAAAACCATAAAACAGCAGAAGAAATCATTGATGTTCTAAATAAGAAATCGGGTATGCTTGGAGTTAGTGGTTTATCAAGTGATGCACGTGATATTGATACAGCGATTAAAGAGGGTAATTCAAGAGCGTTATTAACTCGTAAATTATATGCAAATCGTGTAGCTCAAACAATTGGTAGTTATTTCGTACAATTAGGCCATGTAGATGCGATTGTATTTACAGGTGGATTAGGTGAAAATGATGTAGCTGTTCGTGCAAGTATCTTAGAACTTGTGGAAGAAGCTATGCAAATTAAATTAGACTATGAATTGAATAATTCCGTTCGTGGTAAAGAAGTTTGCTTAAGTAAATCAGATTCTAAAGTTCAAGTTTGGGTTGTTCCTACGAATGAAGAACTTGTAATTGCACAAGACACTGTAACTATATTAGGCTTATAAAATGAAGATTATTCTAGATAAGATTGAAGCTGCAAATACAATATGTGTTTTTCGTCATCAATCACCTGATCCGGATGCACTAGGCTCACAGTTTGGGTTAGTGAATTGGATTAAGGAAACCTATCCAGAAAAACAAGTTTTCGCTATGGGTTGGCACAGAGGACAGTCTGCCAACCTTTTTGGCGATTATGAGACTGTTAGTGATGAAGTAGTACGAAATAGTTTAGCAATCATCTTGGATACAGCAAATAAAGCACGTGTTGATGATGATCGTTTTGCGTTAGCGTATGATTCTATTAAGATTGATCACCATCCATTTACGGATCAATATGCTCATTATGAATATATAGATGATTCAGCAGCTAGTACTTCTGAATTGATTTGTCAGCTTATTCGTACCAAGTCAGAACAAGTTCTTAGTACTGTAACAGCAACTTATCTTTATATGGGGATTTTAACGGATACCTTACGGTTCTCTACGCAATCTACTAGCGCAAGTACGTTACATTGTGCTGCATTTTTAGTAAATAGTCATTTAAACTTAAGTAAAATTAATGATGATTTATTCGGTATGGAAACCAATGAATTCCTATTCTCGAATTACATTCGTCATCATGCCGTTATTGAAGATGAAGGCTTAGTTTATATAAAGTTAGATCGTGAGACACTTAAACGATTGAATGTGACTCCAGGTCAAGCTAAAGAAAAAGTAAATGAGTTAGGTCTTGTTCGCTCATTTAAAATTTGGGCATTGTTTATTGAACAAGAAGAAGAGGGTTCAGTTCATTATAATGGTAGTTTAAGATCACGTGGATTAACGGTGAATGATATAGCGAAGAAATATAATGGTGGTGGACATCGTTTAGCAGCAGCTGTAAAACAGCTTGATGAAGTAAAACTTGAATCATGTATAAATGATTTAAGATTACGAATAAAAGGAGAATTATGAAAGTAATGTTTAATGGATTTGAAATACCAAAAACGTTTAAAGCAAAAAATCAAATACAATCTTTTATACAAGCATTAATAATTGTTGGGATTGTGGCTTTTGTTGTGGATTACATTACTTTACCTGCTTACAATTTGCATGATGCTGGTTTTATAACATTACTTGTTATTTATTTATTTGTATTTGGAACACTTTATTCTACATTTTCACATCGATTCGATTTTATTGTTAAGATTACATATGGCTTTGGTGTATTACTTATCGTATTCATGATTGTTATGTCATTCTTGAGTAGTGAGTTCTTAAATGCTGGTAAATATCGAGATCAAATTGTAATTAAGAGTTCTGATAATTTTAGTGCTGAATTTGATGTGATTGATTTGAAGAAAATACCTTTAGTTGATCAAAATACAGCTCAACAATTAGGTGATAAGCAAATTGGGCGGGTTCAAGGATTAGGTTCTCAATTTGATATAAATAATGAGTATTTACTTATCAATGTTAAGGATTCAGTTTATCGAGTTTCTCCGCTTGAATACCAAGATTTTTATAAGTGGTTTCAAAATAGAGACAGTGGTGTTCCATCTTATGTTTCAGTAAATGTGAATGATTCGAGCGATGTTGAACTTATTGATTTAAATGATGGAATGAAGTATGTTCCGTCGGCCTATTTCAATGAGGATTTACTTAGACATGTAAGATTTACATATCGAACTGAAATATTCGAACGATTAAATTTTGAAATTGATGATGAAGGTAATCCATATTATATCGTGACATTTAAAGAACCTAAAATTGGCTGGTTTGGTGGCTGGGATACAACAGGCATTATTACAGTTGATGCGGTTAGTGGTGACATGAATAAATACGCGATTCAAGATATTCCTGCATGGGTTGATCATGTTCAATCAGCTAATTTAGCATGGTATCAAATTGATAACTGGGGTTAT
>JAJZTY010000030.1 GCA_021847325.1 Bacillota bacterium | reverse complement strand
TGGAGAACGAACTGTTTCTCATCGCAATCGGTCTCAATCTCATGAAATATCACGCTAAGAAGATGCGTAAGAAATTAAACTAAGTCACTCAAAATCTTAAAAGTTCTTTTTAAGTCGTCTATTTTTTGATAGACAGTGTTAAAATATGCGACTTTATCCTTCTTAACCAAAGAAAAAGAAGCGATAACGCTTCCGAATCATTAATTGTCTTTTTGACCAACTAATTATTCTATTTCGTTACAGCCTCATCCATATACTTTATTTACCGTGTCTACTTGACAGGGAGCTAATCAAAGGCTTGCTTGTTTTTTGTTTTATTCTTTGTGATTAGGTTTATCTTTCTTAACAAACTTCTTTAAGAAAGAAAATAGTGGTCTATTCCTAAAAAATCTTCGGTATAAGATGATGAATAGAATAATTGGTAAACACCATAAGATAACTTGAATTAAAATAAATGGAAGAGTCGTTAATATGAACACAAAACTAGATTCAAGTGAACGCAAGAAACTTTGTGCATTATTTGTAAATCCATCGACGATTCTTTCCCATAAACTTGTTTTTTCAGTAGGGGAGAACTCATACACTTCACGAATTATGAGATTAAATTGAGTGTACTGGATTCTTTTATCGTAATCTAAGATGGTAGATTCTAATCGTTCAATTTCATAACGGGTATTTGATAATTCATTTTCAATCATCAGTAAATCAGCTAATGTGCCTGATTCTTTAAGCAAATCTAGTAGTCTTAGTTCTTTCGCCTTTAGCGTATTGATGCGTGTTTCTGTATCTCGATAACTATCTGTTACGTTATAGACTTCACGTTGTTCACTCACAATATTTGATGTTTTACCTGTTTTTAAAATAAAGTCATCAATATAAATGGTAGGAATCATTACAGATAGATTTGCTTCAAGATTACTGTATTCATTCTCTTTTTTAGGTCTTGGGATATAAGATGATTGAATATAACCGCCTAAAGATTTAACCAAAGATTCAATCTCTTTAATTGTTTTTGAATACTCTTTTGTCTCAAGTTCAAGCCCGATTGTTTGGATTAGTTTCTCATTGGAAGAAATAGAATCTTTATTGATTTGATTGGGTTCTTCATTTGTGTAGGACGGAATCATTCCTTCGCTTCCTTCAGAAACAGATCCACCATCATTGATAAGATTTTCTTCTTTAGGGGATGAGCAAGCACTGAATAAGAATATAAGAGATAAAGCTAAAATAATCTTCCTAAATTTCATAGCATTATCCTCCTAAGCTCATCATAATACTTTATCTGTTAAGTTAGTATTAATATTTTAAAGAGATTTATGGATGATAATGTAAAATATTGAAAAATAATAAATTATATGTAAAGTTATATGTAAAAATTACAAAAAACACTTGAAATATAACATTTTGAGTGCTAATATTTCATCAGAAAGGCTGGTGCTGAACATGATTGATCCAAAACAAATGCTTATTCAGCATTCAACACAATTTTATTTTTATTTTAGTTAGCAAGGTTAATGTCACAATGATATTAGCCTATTTAACATGGTAAAATATCTGCGTGATTGAATAAAAATTGGATTTCTATTAAGCCGCGCAGAGATGTGTGGCTTTTTATTTTATCCATTGGAGGGAAAGAAAATGAAAAAGGGAATTAAAACAATTATTTTAGGTTTATGGATGATTTTGTTGTTAGTGGCTTGTGCGAGTCCTAGTGAGAAAAAGGATGATATAAAGGTAATTGGAGTCTTACAATGGGTTACTCACCCAGCACTGGATGCGACATTAACGGGTTTACAAGATGAATTAAGTCGTCAAGGAATTGATTCATCCAAAATAGAATGGCTGATTAAGAATGCGGATGGACAAGCCGCAAATGCAGATTTAATTGCGAAGCAATTTGTGAGTGATGGCGTTGATCTAATCTATGCGATCGCAACACCGGCGGCTCAAGCGGCAGTCAATGCGACATTAAATACGGACATTCCAGTGGTGTTTAATGCGGTGACCGATGCGGTTGTAGCAGGTTTAGTTGAATCCAATGAACTACCAGGGGGAAATGTAACGGGTGTATCGGATGCGGCCCCATTAGCGCTACAACTCCAACTTATCAAAGATTTTTTACCTAATGCTCAAAAGATTGGTATGTTATATAACTTAGGTGAAGTAAATGGGAAAATCCAAGTGGAACAAGTTCAAGCGTTATCCTCAGAATTTGGTTTGGAAGTCGTGTCTATTGGAGTCACCAATAATGATGAAATTTCTTCCGCAATGACACAACTCGTTAGTGAAGTTGATGCGATATATAATATTACCGATAATCTTATCGTTACCGCTACATCTATTATTGTTGATAAAGCGAACTCCGCAAAAATACCAGTATTCGCGGCTGAAAATGGTGGCATGAGCTTAGGATTATTAGCGGTAGATGGTTTAAGTTATGAAAAATTAGGCATACAAGCTGCGAGTATTGTGTCAGATATCCTCTTTAACCAAAAGAACCCATCTGAAATAACAGTTAGTGGCGCAAAAGATACTACGCTTGAAATTAATGTAAAAGTAGCTGAGTTATTGGGGATTTCGATTCCAGAGACTCTAAAGGAACGTGCTACTTTAATTGAATAATATGTTAAATATAGTTATAGATGTGTTAGTGCAAGGATTAGCCTATGGCATTTTAGCCATAGGCGTAACCTTAAGCTATAAAATTCTCGATTTTGCGGATTTAACTGTGGATGGAAGTTTTCCCCTCGGTGCAGTTATCGCCGCAGTATGTTTAGTCAATCAAGTCCCAATCACGATAGCGATGTTTCTAGCTTTTGTGGGAGGAGCCTTAGCTGGCGTAATAACGGGTTTGATCCATGTTAAATTAAAAATAACGGGTTTATTAAGTGGAATTCTGGTAATGACAGGTTTGTATTCAATTAATCTTATGGTGGGTGGAAACAAATCAAATATCCCTGTATTTAATCAAGCCACAATCTTTTCCATTGGGTCTTGGGTGGACGAATTTGATCCATCATTAAGAAGTGCTATGGTACGTTTTTATCCCGTTCTAGTGGTATTAATAATCGTAATAATATTGAAACTCATAATGGATTGGTTTCTATCAACCCAAATTGGATATCTAATTCGAATCACAGGTGATAATCCTCAACTTGTCACTGCACTGGGTGAGGATATCGGTAAAACAAAGATTATTGCGTTAAGCTTATCTAATGGCATTGCGGCATTATCTGGTTCCGTTATCATGCAACTCTATCGATTCTATGATCTGTCCATGGGGAGTGGAACGGTTGTATCCGGACTTGCGGCTGTTGTGTTAGGCTTAACCCTATTTTCATGGATAAAATCGATGAAAGTCACAAGCATTGTCATCCTTGGGTCGATTGTATATCGCTTAAGTATTTCCATCGCATTAGCGTTAAGATTACCACCAAGTAACTTAAAGCTTATGTCAGCTCTTATATTTATTGGCGCAATTATGATTAATAATGGTCATCTAAAAGAAAAACTAAATCAATGGTTAGGAGGTATAAAATATGTTGTTAGTGAAAAACATTTATAAAACATTTAATCCTGGAACTTCCAATGAGATGAATCTTTATCAAAACTTATCCATCTCAGTAAAAGCAGGAGAATTCGTGACGGTTATTGGTTCAAATGGAAGTGGTAAATCGAGTTTTCTTAATATGATTGCAGGTAGTATTCATGCGGATGGAGGTCAGATTGAATTCTTAGGACAAGATATTTCCTTAAAAAAAGAACATCAACGTTCCACAAAGATTGCGCGTGTTTATCAAGATCCTTTAAAAGGAACAGCTCCATCCCTAACGATTCTAGAAAATTTGTCTATGGCTGCGAATAAAGGAAAACCGTTTAATTTAAAAAAAGGTGTCAATCTTAAACAGATTAATGACTTTAAATTATTATTATCACGCTTAAACTTAAACCTAGAAGATAAACTAGAGACTAAAGTAGGGCTGTTATCGGGTGGGCAGAGACAAGCCTTGAGTTTGTTGATGGCTACGATTGTAGAGCCTCAATTATTATTGTTAGATGAACATACCGCAGCGCTTGATCCAAAGACATCAGAATTAATTATTAATTTAACTGAAGCTTTGGTTCATGAAAAGAAGCTTACTACGATCATGGTTACGCATAATCTTAAACAAGCGATTGAAGTTGGGGATCGATTAATCATGTTTCATAAAGGTAAGATTATTCTAGATATTAATGGAGAAGATAAAAAGAATTTAACGGTATCAGAGCTTATTAACACCTTTAATACACTTCATATTAATAATGATTTAAGTGATGCCCTGTTATTAATATAATGAAAAATACCTCGAAAGGTATTTTTATTAGGTTCTTGATTAAAGTTCAATATTTGCACCAGCGGTATAACCCGTTGAGAAGGCAACGGTCATATTGAACCCACCGGTCAAAGAATTAACATCCAAGGACTCACCACAAATTGAAAGCCATGGATGAATCTTTGATAGAAGGGTTTTAGGGTTTATTTCTTTTAGATTTACCCCTCCGGAAGTCACGAATGCTGTCGTAAACCCGCGTGTACCATGAAGTTCGAGTTTAAAACGTTTTAATAAATAACTTAAATCTTGATCTGGGAACTGTGTTTTAAAAACTTGAATCAAGCGCTTGGGAATAGTATTTTTCATTAAAATCAAATCTAAATCATCATTTTCTAAATCTTCGAAAGAGATGTTCGGTAAAAAATCGATCATAAGAGATACAGTACTATTGTCTTTAAACGCATCACATAAATAACTACTGCTTTGAAGTGCACCTGGTCCTGATAAACCAAAATGAGTAAATAGTAAATCATGTGTGACAGAAAAAATTTTCTTATCATTTACATAGCTTGTGATCGATACATCCTTAAACGATAGCCCTTGTAATTCTTTTGATTGAATAATCGGCGCATTACTTACTAATGGGACTTCAGCGGGCTTTAATTCACTTATTGAATGACCTAAAGATTCTATCATTTCGAATCCATGTTTATCCGATCCTGTTTGAGGGTAAGTACATCCACCCATCGCCAAGATTAGATGATCAAACGATAATTCACCCTGTTCTAATATTAGCTTTTTGTGTTTATCATCAATCGATACAACTCGTGATTTAAATCTAATCTCAACCCCAAGTTTAATTAATTCATTCTCGAGGACACTCACCACATCCCCTGCTTTATTACTGACTGGAAAAATTCTATGATGATCTTCTTCTTTTAATGCGAGTCCTCTACTTGTAAAGAAATGCATGATATCTTGCACATTAAATTGATTTAAACTACTGTAAAGAAAACGACCATTGCGAGGGGTATGTTTTATGATCTCATCCGCACTTACATTGGCTGTAAGGTTACATCTACCACCACCAGTGAGTCTTAATTTAATCCCTAAACGATCATTGCCTTCAAGCAATGTGACTTTCGCATCGGGATGAAGAGTTTTACTTGATATAGCGGCCATACAACCTGATGGACCACCACCTACTATTACGATATGTTTCAAAGGATTCTCCATTTCTTAAATAATGATAACAGATAAATGCACTGTTAAGTTATTCACATCAATCATTTTACCTTTTAATGCTAATCAGTCTTATATAAACTTAGAAAAGAGAATAAATCATATGAAACGACTGCTTCACTGAAGGCTTAGTATTCTATCAATAATAGTGTCATTTATTGTGTTGATTATGCCTAACCGAGCTATAGTTAGGATACTTATAATAACATTCATTGTCTGTAACCTCACTACTCTATGATATATGGATGTAAGATTATTTTAGTGCTTTCATACGTATGATTAATAAAATCTATTAGTTCAATATTATCTTTTTATATTTAGATAACTCAAACAATTATTCATCAGAAAAGTATTTTCTTAACAAATATTTCCTCGTTTTAAGTATAAAACCCTATAGAAAGACACCTATAAATGTATCTTCTCTATAGGGTAAAAATTAGTAGTCAAAATCTTTTTTTATCGTGTCTACACTATTGGAGTGGTTTAAACTTTCACTTTTGACTAGTATAATCCGCTCTCAGGAAGGGAGGGGCTTGTTTTCTTTTCGGGAATCGATGCGACAGCTGCTTCAGTTGTTAGGAAAAGTGCGGCAATACTTGAAGCGTTTAGAATAGCGCTTCGTGTTACTTTTGTAGGATCAACAATACCTGCTTCGTAGAGATTAACCCATTGACCATTTTTAGCATCAAATCCTATTGAGTCTTTAGCGTGTATTTGTTGGTCAATAATTTCGTTGCCATCATAGCCAGCGTTTTCAGCAATTTGCCAAATTGGTGTAAGAATAGCTTCAAATACTGCGCTTATTCCTTTTTGTTCATCTAGGTTATCTGCTTTGATATGACCTTTGAGTGTTTTATAACAATCAACAAAAGCAGCACCTCCACCTAATACAACTCCTTCTTCTACAGCAGCTTTTGTCGCATTTAGTGCATCTTCGATACGAAGTTTCTTTTCTTGCATTTCGGACTCAGTAGCAGCACCTACTTTTACTATCGCAACTCCAGATGCAAGTTTTGCTAAACGTTCATTTAAGTTCTTTTTATCATATTCAGAATTTGAATTTTCTAATTGCTTACGAATTTCATTCGAACGATGATCAATGTTAGATTTATCACCGAGACCGTTTATGATAGTGGTGTCATCTTTTTTAATAATAATTTTTTGTGCACGACCACAATCTTCTAATGAAACCTCTTTAAGATCCATATTTAAATCTTTTGATATAAATTTTGCGCCAGTTACAATAGCGATATCTTCTAGTAGTGCTTTCTGATGATCACCAAAACTTGGAGCTTTAGTCGCCGCAACATTAAATGTACCCCTTAGTTTATTGACTACTAATGTTGTTGTGACTTCATTATCTAAATCGTCCGCAATTATAAGTAGAGATTTATTGCTTTGTACGATCTTTTCTAAAAGAGGTAGTATTTCTTGAATTGTACTTATTTTTTGGTCTGTAACCAAGATATAAGGATCTTCCATTATAAGTTCCATTTTTTCACGATTAGAGACCATATATGGAGAAACATAACCCTTGTTATACTGTAAGCCTTCCACAACTTCAAGTTCGGTTTCAAAGGTATTCGATTTATCAACAGTAATAACACCTTCTTTTCCAACTTTCTCCATAGCTTGTGCGATAATTTGTCCAATTTCAGAAGAACCTGCAGATAACCCAGCAACATCTGCTATATCCTCATAACGTTCAATTTTTTTTGATTTAGATAAGAGATGATCACTGATTGCTTTTGCTGCTTTCTCAATTCCTCGTCTCATTAAAACGGGGTTTGTTCCTTTATCGATTGCAGATAATCCTTTATGAATAATCGCTTGAGCTAATACCGTTGCTGTCGTTGTACCATCACCAGCGATATCATTTGTTTTGTTTGCAACTTCTAGTACAAGTTTTGCACCCATATCCTGAAATTTATCTTCTAACTCAATTTCACGTGCAATTGTAACCCCATCATTTGTAATTAAGGGTGAACCATAACTTTTCTCTAATACAACATTTCGACCTTTCGGGCCTAAAGTAATTTTCACAGTATTCGCTAGGGTATCTATTCCTAGTTTCATTTGATTACGAGCATCTTTTGAAAAATATATAACTTTTGACATACAATTCTCCTATTCAACAATTGCCAAAATATCCTTTGAATCAATTAAGTAATATGTTTTTTGGTCGAACTTAACTTCAGTTGTAGAGTATTGCTTAAAGATTACAATATCGTTTTCTTTAATTCCAAGATCGATAAGCTTTCCATCTTCAACCTTTCCTGGGCCGACCGCAATCACTTTCGCCAAATTCGATTTTTCTTGGCTAGCATCACTTAAAATAATGCCACTCGAAGTTTTCTTTTCTTGTTCAACTTTTTCAAGTAAAACACGATCTAATAATGGTTTTATCATACAGTCCTCCTTTATCTAGCACTCCATCACAATGAGTGCTAACAATTATTATTATAAAAATGTGGTTTAGCTTGTCAAGTATTCAAGTACAAAAATGAATAAAAATATTGATGAACTTTTTTATAATTATTAAAATTCAATCTTGATTTAAAACTTGAAATCAGTTACGATTTGTTAGGACAAGGCAGAGTCCAAGGACTGTGCCTTTTATTATCTAAAAAGAGGAAAAAATAATGGAAAAACTCATACTTCCGATAGCGAAAACACTCAATATTTCGGTATCACAAGTCAAGAATACATTAGAACTTTTAGCTGATGGAAATACAATTCCTTTTATTGCGCGTTATCGAAAAGAAGTGACTAAGGATCTTGATGAGGAACAAATTCGATATATAGATGAACAATACCAATACCAAAAGAATCTTGCGAAACGTAAAGAAGATGTTAAACGATTAATTGAAACACAAGGGAAATTAACACCAGAATTATCTGAACAAATCGATGCGTGTGAAACGTTATCTTTAGTGGATGATATTTATCGACCTTACCAACAAAAACGTAAAACACGTGCAACAGATGCGATTGCGAAAGGTTTAAAACCTTTAGCAGAGTGGATTCTAACTTGTCCTACTAGTGGAGATATAAACGAAGAAGCTAATAAGTATCTTAATGATAAAGTTGATTCGATTGAAGATGCGATTCAAGGCGCAAAAGATATTATTGCGGAAATGGTCAGTGATGAAGCAGATTTACGTAAACGTATCCGTGAGTATATCAATTCTGAAGCGAAAATTATGGTTAAGCTAAAGAAAGATGCGGTAGATGAAGAAAAGACCTATCGTGTTTATTACAGTTATTCTGAGAAATGCTCGACTTTAGCACCTCATCGAATTATGGCAATTAATCGTGGTGAAAGAGAAAAGATTCTAGATGTTTCAATGGATTATAATCGTGAGCGATTCGCAAAATATCAGTACACCATGTTAACGAATGGGAAAGAAACGATTGTTGGGACTTTGATTGATGAAGCGATTCGAGATGGATTAAAGCGATTAGTTTATCCTTCAATTGAGCGTGAAATACGATCTAATTTAACGGATATGGCACAAGAGAAGTCTATTGATGTATTCTCATCTAACTTAGAACGATTATTATCACAAGCACCAATGAAAGGATCTATTATCTTAGGACTCGACCCTGCGTATCGTACAGGTTGTAAGTTGGCTGTGATAGATCATACTGGTAAATTACTTCATATTGATGTCATATTCCCTCATCCACCTGTCAATAAAAAAGCAGATGCGACAATCAAATTAATCACATTATTAAAGAAATACAATGTGAATATCATCGCGATTGGAAATGGGACGGCAAGTCGTGAGTCTGAAGCATTTGTGGCAGAGATTCTACAAACTAATCCAGATATTCAAGCACGATATGCGATTGTGTCTGAAGCAGGTGCTTCAGTTTATAGTGCAGGAGATTTAGCGCGTGAGGAGTTCCCAGATTTACATGTCGAAGAAAGATCAGCGGTATCCATTGCACGTCGCTTACTGGATCCACTATCTGAACTCATAAAGATTGATCCTAAGAGTATCGGTGTTGGACAATACCAACATGATTTAGCTCCAGCACGTCTACAAGAGCGTTTAGATTTCGCCGTTGTGAAATCCGTTAACCGAGTTGGGGCAGATGTGAATACAGCCAGCGAAGAGTTACTAAGACATATTGCGGGCTTGAATAAGAATGTCGCAAAATCCATCGTATCCTTTAGAAATGAGAATGGTTTATTTAAGAGTCGAGCTCAACTCAATAAGGTTAAAGGATTAGGCGCAAAGGCTTACCAACAAGCTGCAGGATTCTTGCGCATTCCTGAGGCTAAAGATGAACTAGATTCAACAGGTATACACCCAGAATCCTATGACTTAGCACGTAGTATTATGCGTGAACTCGGAATCAAATCACTTCATGATGAAAATCGTACTATCGCATTAAGTACCGCAAATCCAGAATCGATAGCGAATCGATTGAATTCAGATATCTATACAGTCAAGGATATCTTAAGTATCTTATTAACTCCATTCAGAGATTATCGTGAACGTTTTGATGGGCCATTATTGCATAGTGATATCGTTAAAATTGAAGATTTAAAAGTAGGAATAACACTTGAAGGTACCGTTCGAAATGTGACTGATTTTGGGGCATTTGTCGATATTGGATTAAAGAATGATGGTTTAGTCCATATTTCTAAATTAAGTAAAGATCGTATCTCTTCACCGTATGAAAAAGTTGCGGTTGGGGATATTGTGAGTGTTAAAGTTATAGAGATAGACTTAGAAAGAAATAAAGTTGCCCTAAGTATGTTAGATAATTAAGAAGCGAAAGCTTCTTTTTTATTCAATAAATATTTATTGATAAACGATAAACATATGATAAAATATAGATATTAAAGGAGATTATATGAAACCTAGTTCTACCTTGTTTTTAAGAATTGTAATATTTATTCTAGGATTACCTGTTCTTGCGGCATGTATTTATGTTTATCCCGTTGTAACATTAAGAGGGTCTGAAATATTACCACAATTTGCCTTTATGCGTTACCCTTATCTGGCAATCCTATATATCGCTTCATTTCTATATTTCTTTGCCTTATATCAAGGGTTTAGATTGTTAAATTACATTGATCATAATAATGCGTTTTCAGATTTATCCGTAAATGCGTTAAAGAATATTAAAATAAGTGCACTAAGTATTACATTATTACTTATATCTTTTATGCCAGTTGCCTATACGGTTGGTGATATGGATGATGCGCCAGGGATTATCATATTAGCAGCCGCAATTGTATTTATTCCCCTTGTGATTTATGTTTTTGCGGCATTACTTGAAAAACTTCTACATGAAGCGATTCAGATTAAATCAGAAAATGATTTAACGGTGTAGGAGGTATTATGTTAATCATTAATATAGATGTTATGTTGGCAAAACGTAAAATGAGTGTAACAGAGTTGACTGAGAAAGTTGGAATTACGATCGCAAATCTATCAATTTTAAAGAATGGTAAAGCCAAGGCAATTCGTTTTTCTACTTTAGATGCGATTTGTAAAGCACTCGATTGTCAACCTGGAGATATTATAGAATATCGTAAGGATGTATAATTCTATTGAATAAATTTAACTATCGATTTAAAATAAACACATTAAGTATCACAGTGTGAGGAGATAACATGAGAATTACAGAAGAAGCACAAGTATTATTAAATGAGTCCATTAAGGCAAACAATGCGGATGCTTTATATGTTCAAATAGAGAATTCATGTTGCGGTGAATCATTATCATTTGCCTTAGCGATGAAAGAAGAAGATGACACCATTATGACGATTGATAATGTACCAGTTATCATAGATTTAGTCGCACTTAAGCGTGCTGAAGAAGTCACCATTATTGTACAAAATGGGCAGTTATTCGTAGATGACAAATCCGTAAGTCAAGATTCTTGTGGTGGTTGTTCAGGGTGTGGAAGTCATTAATCAGAAATAATATTTGTAAAGAATTCGTTAAAATTATATTCTCAAATCAATTTCTCTTGATATTAACTTAGAGAAGTAGTATTGTACTATATTGTGATTCAGTCACAAGGAGTGGATGATTCGAGTATGAAAACTTCGATTCTTTCTGTAGAGAAGTCTAGTTTAGAAAATATTTATAAATTGACACCTTATGATGCCTGTTTAGCGTTAAATTCAAGAGTTAACGGATTAACAACTCAAGAAGCTAATGAAAATCAAGCAAAATTTGGTAAGAACACCATTACTGAAAAAAAAGGAAAGCCGGCCATTCTTATATTCTTGCACAATATGTCAAGTATGATGGCCGTTTTATTATGGTTTGGTGGAACAATCGCAATTATTGCACAAATGCCTGAATTAGGTATTGCGATTTTTCTAGTCAATATTATTAATGGTGCATTTAGCTTTTGGCAAGAGTTTAGAGCAAGTAAGGCAACGGATGCCCTAAAAAAGATGTTACCATCCTATGTTAGAGTAATACGTAATTCTGAAGAAATGCAAATTTTAGCAGAAGATCTTGTGCCTGGTGATGTTATATCAATAACTGAAGGCGATAAAATATCTGCGGATGCTCGATTAATTAGTAGTGATGATTTACAGATTAACCAATCGACATTAACAGGAGAGTCGAATCCAGTTAGAAAAACACATGATGCGATTCTTAGAGACGATTTATCAAAAACAGAATTGGCTAACTTAATATTTACAGGTACAAGTGTTTCTAGTGGTACAGGTAAAGCAGTGGTCATTAATATTGGTATGGAAACAGAGTTTGGTAAAATTGCTCAACTAACCCAATCTATGAAAGAGGAACAAAGTCCACTTCAAAAAGAATTGGATAAGTTAACTAAACAAATTTCAATTATTGCGTTATCAATTGGTGTTTTCTTCTTTATTGCGTCTGCAATTTTTATTAAAGAACCGATTGCTAAATCATTTGTTTTCTCATTAGGTATGATTGTTGCATTTATACCTGAAGGCTTATTACCAACTGTTACATTATCACTAGCAATGGCAGTTCAACGAATGGCAAAGGAACATGCTTTAGTTAAACGATTATCTGCTGTTGAAACATTAGGCTGTACAACTGTAATATGCTCTGATAAAACAGGTACACTAACTCAAAATGAAATGACTGTTAGTCATCTTTGGCAAATAAATCACGAATATGAAGTCACTGGCTTAGGATATGCACCAAATGGTGATATCTTAGAAAACAATACAAAATTAGATGTAAACAAAGTTCCAGATTTAAAACAATTAATTATTTCTGCAGCACTTTGTAGTAATGCTAGAGTATTACCACCAAATGAAGAAAATACGCGTTATACAGTCTTAGGTGATCCAACTGAAGCATGTTTAGGAGTTGTAGCCGAAAAAGCAGGATTCAATATGGATGAACAAGCTAGCTTGAAAATGCGTTTACGTGAATTGCCATTTGATTCTCGTCGAAAACGTATGACAACAATTCATTCAACACCTAATTCGAAAATCGCTAAACGTGTAGCCTATGTAAAAGGTGCACCTAAAGAAGTTATGGAGTTATGTGAGACTATTTTGGTGGATGGTGTTGTAAGTAAAATAACGCCTGAACAACGTGTTCAAATTATGCAAGCAAATGATGGATATGCTAGAAATGGATTACGCGTTTTAGCGGTAGCGGAACGTCAGTTACATTCAGATTTAAATTTACCAACACAAATGAGTGCATATACACATGAATTAATTGAAAAAGATTTAACCTTTGTTGGTTTAATAATTATGGCGGATCCGCCTAGACCTGAAGTAGGAGAAGCTGTGGCGGTATGTCATAATGCGAATATTCGTATCATTATGATTACAGGTGACTATGGTTTAACCGCTGAGAGTATTGCAAAACGAATTGGAATTGTTAAGGGGTTATATCCACGTGTTATTACAGGTCTTGAATTGAGTGAACTTAGTGATGAAGAGTTACAAACTGCTCTAAAAGATGAAGTTATATTTGCTCGTGTTGCGCCAGAACAAAAATATCGTGTTGTTGATAATCTACAAAGAATGGGAGAGATTGTTGCGGTTACAGGTGATGGTGTTAATGATGCACCTGCACTTAAAAAAGCAGACATTGGAATTGCAATGGGTATTGCAGGTACCGATGTGGCAAAAGAAGCGGCTGATATGATCTTAACTGATGATAATTTTGCTTCAATTGTAAAAGCTATTGAAGAAGGTAGAACTGTATATAGCAACATCCAAAAGTTCTTAATTTATATTTTAAATAGTAATATGCCAGAAGGTGTTCCTTCAGCCGCATTCTTATTTTCAAGAGGATTAATTCCATTACCTTTAACTGTTATGCAAATACTGTTTATAGACTTAGGTACTGATATGTTACCAGCACTTGGATTAGGTGTTGAAGAACCAGAAAAAGGCATCATGAATCATCCTCCTCGATCACAAAAGGACCCATTATTAAATAAACGGGTAATGTTAGTAGGATTTATATGGTATGGATTATTAGAATCCGCCATTGCAATGACAGCATATTTCTTTGTGAACTACCTGAATGGATTCCCAAATGTTCCATTAGCATCAAGTGGCATGATTTATAGAGAAGCTACAACCTTAACCGTTGCAGCAATTGTCTTTGCTCAGATTGGTATGGTATTAAATTGTCGTACAGTAAGTGAATCGATTTTCAAAGTTGGATTATTTGTAAATAAACAGGTTATAAAAGGAATTATTGTTGAGATTATATTGGTCATTGCTCTTATGTATGTACCTTTCTTACAGAATATATTCCATACAAGTCCAATTAGCGTTGAGGGTTGGTTGTACTTAATCGCAATTCCTATACCAGTTGTTTTATTAGATGAAATTCGTAAATGGTTTGTACGTAGAAATGCTAAACTATAGTAAAGGAGATCGAACATGAAAATAATCATTGTGGGCTGTGGCCGTTTAGGATCTGGATTAGCACAACAACTTGATCAAAGAGGTATAGATGTTACAATTATCGATAATAATCCTGAAGCATTTAATTCATTAAACAAAGATTTTAAAGGTAAAAAAATTATAGGAATTGGATTTGATAAAGATGTTTTATCTGATGCACGTATCTCACAGGTTGATGGTCTTGTAAGTTGCACGAGTAGTGATGATACAAATGCACTAATTGCTCGATTGGCTCAAAATGTATTTAAAGTCCCAAAAGTAATTGCTCGACTCTATGATAACCATAAAGCGGATGTCTATCAAAGTTTAGGAATACAAACCATCTCAACAACAACTTGGGGTATTGAAAAAGCAATTAACTTATTAAGTTATGATCAGTTCGATACATTGGTTTCAATTGGTGATAATAAAGTTGAGATAATACGTGTAGATGCACCTATATTATTAGCTGGTAAGCAAACGAATGAGTTAAATATTGTTGGTGTAAGTAACATCGTTGCGATTAAACGTAATAATGAAACATTTATCCCAACATTAGGCTCATTTATCCATGCAGATGATATCTTGTATATTTCTGTTTTATCAACATCTCGGGATTATGTGAAATCTATTCTCGGTATATTGTAAGGAAGGTAAACCTATGAAAGTAATAATTGTTGGTGGAGGACAAGTTGGGGCGTATATAGCACAAACTTTAATTAGAAGTAATTTTGAAGTAAAGGTTATAGAAAATCGTTCGCATATTGTCGAAAAATTGAAAATGGATATTCCTGAAAAAGCAATTTTTGAAGGTGAAGGTACTAACCATTTTGTTCTTGAACAATGTGGAATTATGAATGCAGATATATTAGTTGCAGTTACTGGGGCTGATGAAACAAACTTAGTTATTTCAACATTAGCAAAATTCGAATATGGTGTTCCTAAAGTAATTGCTCGTGTCAATAATCCGAAAAATGAATGGTTATTTAGCGCAGGAATGGGTGTTGATTTACATTTAAATCAAGCCAACTTAATGTCTAAAATGATCATTGAAAGTATGGATGTTTCTGATATGCTAACACTGATGCCTTTATATAATAGTGCTTATTCTATTGTTCAATTTAAAGTATTACATAGTTCGGTTGTACATGGAAAAGCAATCAAAGACATTAAACTACCAAGTGAATCACTTTTAATTGCGATTACTCGTAATGAAAAAGTTATTCTTCCTAAAGGCGATCAAATAGTTCTAAGTGATGATGAAATATTGGCAATTGTATGTGAAGATAGTCGTCAAGAATTCACCAGATTATTTCAAGTTTAATTCAAATTATTGATTATTTATATTAGTAAATATTAAGAGTTATTATCCTTCAATAAAGAATTCATGTATGTGAAACTTTAAAGAGGGATTTTTAATCTGATATTACCTAGATTTAATTGAAACATACTTATAATTTCATTTAAATGATAAGATAATACTATAGGAATCTTATTCAATCATCTGATAATATCTATTTTAGACACATTCATATAAATAATTATGATTATGATAAATCCAGCATAAAATCCTATTAATCTATCATATATGAAGGGGAAAAATATGACGAATAAAAAGGAAGAGATTATACCAATTATTGATAAAGTTTATTATGGAGTAGGTAATCTAAGTGTTGGAGTCGCTATGCAAGTTGTAGGCACTTATCTCGTCTTCTTTTCAACTGTTATTCTTGGAATACCTGGTTATCTAGTTGGGTTAGCCGTAGGATTTAGTGTGTTTTGGGATGCGATTACAGATCCTGTAATGGGATATATATCAGATATAACAAAATCAAAACGATTTGGTC
>JAJZTY010000029.1 GCA_021847325.1 Bacillota bacterium | reverse complement strand
GTAAAATTTCTCCGTCATTTGGCGCTTTATCAGTTTTATCAATAATATACACCATGACAGCTGGCATTCCTAGATATTCGACACATTCACCTATTATATCCAACCAGATTTTCTCAAGTTTTGGATTTAACAAAATTAATTCTTTCCGTTTTGGTTGAAATGCATCATTAAAAGAATGGTAAATATCAACATATGAAATATTATAGTTCTCACTACAGAACATTAGTTCAACTTTTTTATCAAAATACAATGGACCATCCTGATTAAAAATAAGCACAGGAAAAGGAATCGTTTGATTTAGAGTTGTAAGTGATTGTTCATCTATGCACTTCAAGTTAAAATCCATATTTAACCTTCTCCATTAATTATATTCAGTCTTGCATTGCAAGTATGATTTTACAATTTATTACAAAAGAATTCAATCGTAATATTGTCATCTTTAAATTTATTCATTATTAAAAAGAAAATAACTCTTTCGAGTTATTGATTGTATACAAGTCCAAACTTCTCAAGTCTCGGTCTTACGAAATGAATGATTCGATCAAGAAGTGGTCCAAACATTAACATACCTATAAAAGTTCCTTCTCGAACTGTTATGTTATCTTGGAAAATAAATGCGACAGCTAAAGCGATAATAATTGAAATGATATCCACCCACTGTCTTACTTTTCCAAAATTCAATTTGAATCGATCTGATATTACTAAACAAGCTCCTTCTAATGGGAAACTGATAAAATTCATTGCCGTAATATTCGCAACACCAATCACAATAATCAATACAGAAAGTACATAAAGTGTTAAATTGATCCAATATGCTTCAATCACAAGATTTGCATAAATGGTGTAATACATATAGTTCACAACATAACCTAATAAAATTGCGACAAACACTTGTAATAATGCGATTGGTTTAAATCTTTTTCCTAACATTAGAAATTGAACCACAACACAACTAATGTTTAACAACATTGAGAATGTTCCAATTTTTATACCAATTACAGTTGATACACTTTGAGATAGTGCATCCCATGCGCCGACACCTACAGCTGCTTTAATTCCTAAACTTGCGCCAATTCCTGTTATCACGATATTGAGTGAAATAAACAAGAACGTCAGAATCATTTTTTTCATTTTGTCCCTCATCACAAATATAACTATATCATTCAAAAGAATATTTTGCCTAAACAATACTTAGATTTCTAATAAACTCTCAGCCGCGATTGGATTTTCTTGCGTTTGAACACTTAAATGAGTTAAATCCTTTAAAACTTTTATAAAGAAATACCCTGTCAAGATAGCCGCCAATAAATCCGCAAATGGAGCCGCATAAAGTAGTCCTTCAACTCCCCAAATTTGCGGGAAGATAATAACGGCTGGAATTAAAAATATAATTTGACGGGTTAAAGTTAGAAACATTGCGGATTTTGAACGTCCAATTGCTTGGAAGAAATTAGCCGCAATAATTTGGAAACCAACAACCGGCATCATTAAGAACCAAGAACTAATTGCCATCGTACCAAACGCCAGTAAATCTGCTTCTCGATTAAACATGGAAACGAGGACTGTAGGGATTAATCGAGTCATTAAGAATCCAATTACAACAATAACTGTCGCTGTACTTATCCCTAATTTAACAGCTTCTTTGACTCTTTCAAATTTCTTTGCGCCAAAGTTAAAACTAATGATTGGTTGTACTCCTTGGTTTAAACCAATGATTGGCATTAACATTAATGTCTGAATACTATTGATAATACCCATACCAGATACCGCAATATCACCACCATAAATGAATAGATTACGATTTAATAAAGTATTTAGTAAAGAACTTGCAAGTTGTAATAAGAAACCTGGCATTCCAAGAGATACTATTTTATTTACAATTTTCGAATCAAGAATTAAGTTCTTAACTCTTAATTTTGCCTTACTGTGTTTACCTAAGAAGTGAAGTACGACCCAAGCCGCAGATACGCCTTGCGCAATAATGGTCGCAAGCGCTGCGCCAGCCATCCCCATATTAAATCCAAAGATAAATACTGGATCTAATACGATATTAATACCAGCCCCAATAAACATGGTCATCATCGCAATTTTTGGGCTTCCATCAGCACGTATAAAGTGATTTAAACCCATACTTAGAATTTGAAATGTTGAACCAAAGAAAATAATTCGCATATATTCAATGGAATAAGGTAAGACAACTTCACTTGCACCAAATAATTTAAGTAATGGCTCTAAGAAGATTTGACCTAAAATCATGTATATAATGCCTGCAATAACCATAAGAATAAAGGAATTACCTAATACATGTTCAGCTTCTTCTTCTCGCTTCTGTCCTAAACGAATCGAAAATAAGGTTGCACCACCGACACCGAATAAAACACCTATGGCTAACATTATTAACATGAGTGGGAACCCTATGGTAATACCAGCTAAACCATTCTTACCTAATTCAACCGCATTTCCTATATAAATACGATCCACAATATTATAAAGAGCATTTACCAACATACCTACAATTGCTGGAACTGAAAACTTTATTAATAATTTACTAATCTTTTCTTCTCCTAAAGGATTATGATATACCATTACTTTAATTCTCCATTTCTGTTATTCTCTACTTTTTCAACCATTCTATTTAAAACATTAATCACAATCTCTACTTCTTTTTCATCTAAGCCTTCTTTTAAATAAGAACTCCAGCGATCTACTCTCATTTTTAACTCTGGAAGAATCTGTTTTGCTTGTTCGGTTAAATAAATATGATTACACCTTAAATCTTCTTTATTTTTAGCACGATAAACAAAACCCTTTTCTTCTAAAGATTGAATCGTACGGGTTACTGCTGCTTTATCCATTCCATAGAATTGTGCGAATGTCTCCTGAGTAACACCATCAATTGAATTTAAATACAATAGAAATGGAAACTCACTAGAACTAATATTAATATCCTTTAATTGTTGATTATGAAACATCTGTGCATGACGATATAAAATCGATATTAATCGACCCACATTTGTTTGAATCATTTTATTTTCTTTTGACATGTAAACCATTATAGAAATAGTTAGTTGACATGTCAATTAATTTAACTTCGAATGAAAGCTGTCTTTTGAGACAGCTTGTTAATTATAAATTTTCACCATTGGATGAAATAACATTCTTATACCATGTAAATGATTTCTTCTTTGAACGTTTGAGTGAACCATTTCCTGCATCATCACGATCCACATAAATGAAACCATAACGTTTACTCATTTCACCTGTACCAGCAGATACAAGATCGATACAACCCCAAGGTGTATACCCCCAAAGTTCGATTCCATCTAATTCCACGGCATCCATAAATGATTTAATGTGAGCTCTTAGATAATCAATGCGATAATCATCTATGACTTCACCATTTTCAGTTAATACATCTTTCGCACCTAATCCATTTTCAACAATAAACAATGGTTTTTGGTAACGATCATATAACATATTCATCGTGATTCTTAATCCAAGTGGATCAATTTGCCAACCCCATTCACTTGCTTTTAGATATGGGTTTTTGATACTCGCAAAGATATTTCCAGCAGTCGTCTTATTTACTTCAGGATCTGCACTTGCAGTACGACTTGAGTAGTAACTAAATGAGATGAAATCAACTGTATTTTCTTTAAGTACTTTCTTATCTTCTTCAGTCATTCCCACATCAATCTTTTCACGTTCTAGTTGTTTTAATGCATACTTTGGATATTCACCACGCGATTGAACATCGATAAAGAAATAGTTCTCACGATCTAAATTCATTGCCTTAAACACATCCTCAGGATGACATGTATACGGATAATAATTTCCAGCTGCTAACATACATCCTACTTTATTATTTGGATCAATTTCATGCGCAATCTTAGTCGCATAAGCACTTGCGACGAGTTGGTTATGTGCTGCAGTAAATTTAATTTGTGCTTCGTTATCTCCTTCTTCAAAGACAATTCCACCACCGATAAATGGCGCATGTAGAATCATGTTAATTTCATTAAACGTTAACCAGTATTTAACTAAACCTTTATAACGATTAAATAGAACCGTAACTAAACGTTGATAGAATTCAATTAGTTTACGATTTCTCCAACCACCATACTCTTTAATTAAGTGAATTGGACAATCAAAGTGTGTAATTGTAACGAGTGGTTCAATACCATATTTATGGCATTCTTTGAATAATTCTTCATAGAACTTCAAACCTTCCTCATTGGGTTCCAACTCATCCCCTTTTGGAAAAATACGAGTCCATCCAATGGATAAACGATATGTCTTAAAACCCATTTCTCCAAACAATTTAATGTCTTCACGGAAATGATGATACATGTCAATTGATTTTAGAGCTGGATAATAATGTTCATCATCCAATTCAAGCATTTTCATTTTACCAGCTAATACAGGGTAACGATCTTTACCATGTGGAGTCACATCCACGTTAGCTAAACCTCTACCACCTTCATTATATCCACCTTCACATTGGTTAGCGGCAGTTGCGCCACCCCACAAAAAATTCTTATCGAGCATAAATCCTCCTTAAGTGTTAATTTTAGTATAGCACTCTAAAATTAAAGCATTTAATCATTATTAAAACATTTTTATGAAACAGTGTTTCAAAGTATTTCAAATATATCGAGTTTAGCGCCTTCAATGTAATCTTCTTTTAATTCTTGAAGTTTCAGGAAATGTTCAGTCCTTTTATGCGCTTCAAATCCCTCTTTAGTTTTCCATATTTCAAGTAAGAAAATTTGATTCTTTGTACCATAAGGAATGTAATAATCATATTTTATATTATCTTCTTCATCTCTCGATTTTTGGGCAATACCTAACTCATTAATCAATTCATAGAACTCATCTCTTCGATTTTCAACAACCGTATACAGAACATGTAGATGTAACATAAATCCTCCTATTTTTTTGGGGCTAAACCATGATAACGCAAGAATGCCATTACATTATTATTGACTAATTTTTTTGTGAAAAGTTCTTTGAATTCAACTGTCTTATCTTTTCCTTCATTTCTTAACTCATCCAGTTGATTCGATAATTGAATTTGATTCTTTTCAATCTCTTCATAAAATGATTCGAATTTCGCTAAACGATCAATCGCTTCTCCAAAAACATAATTCCCTTCTATACGTATATCATCTATTATTAAACAGTTTTTAGAATCGACAATCTTTGTATATTTATTCATACGACTCCTTATTGATTAAATCCACAATAGCGATTGACATCGCTTCTGACATGACTGGACTTTCCATTAATCCTTCTTCAATACACTTTGAGAAATGTTCAATTTCAAACGCAAACTCACTATTAAATTCAAACTTAATGACTTCTTCAGGTGAGCCATAACGTTCTATAATATAGTAATTACTTTTTGAGAAACGTGGACAACGTATCTTACCTTCAGTTCCATATAAGGTAAAATGATTATCTGTTTCTATGCCTATTCCACCTTTAACGCTTACTAGTCGT
This sequence comes from Bacillota bacterium, assembly GCA_021847325.1. Classification (GTDB taxonomy): domain Bacteria; phylum Bacillota_I; class Bacilli_A; order Erysipelotrichales; family Erysipelotrichaceae; genus UBA2212. The sequence goes on along the minus strand of JAJZTY010000029.1, from coordinate 10,999 downwards.
TGATTTGAGTATTGGATTAACATATGCGTTAAATCATCTGATCCTTTTGAATTCACAATCTTCATCTTTTTCATTTGTTTTACTTCTAATCCAAAAAGATATAGTGCAACTGTTAATGGGTAAACTCCTACATCAAACATCCCACCTCCCATTTTATCCTTATCAAATACCCAATGTTCATTGGTTGGAAATCGATAGGTATATGAACCTTCCGCATAAAGTACTTCACCAATCACATTCTCTTCTAGTTTACGTTTAATGTCGATCAAGGTAGGTGTAAAAACTGTTTTATTGGCTTCCATAAGAACTAAACTCTTAGATTTAGCTAAATTAAATAGTTCTCTTACAACACTCGAATTAGACACAAAAGGTTTCTCTGAAATCACATGTTTACCATGATTTAAACATAATCGAATATGTTCTTCATGCATAAATGGAGGAGTTGCGACATAAATAGCTTGTACTTCAGGATCTTTTACTAATGATTCATAATCACCATACACCGATTTGATTTGATACAAATTCGCAAACTCGTGTGCTCGTTCTATATCACGGGCTGCACAAGCCACAACACTTGTATTACTCGTCTCAAAAGCACCTTTCACAAAACGATGGGCTATTTTACCACATCCTAATATTCCTATTTTAATCATTTGTGTTACCTCTTCTTAATTTTATCATTTATCACCTAAAATACTATGTCAAATCATTTTAAACTTTGATATAATAGTTGCGCACGCAACGAATGGAGACCTATGATACCAATCAATAAAACAATTAGTATAATCGAACGATCGAATATTCTATATCGTAATGAAGTATTCAAAGAATATGGACTTAAAGGCTATCAAGCTAATTATTTATTAGAAATCAATCGACATCCTGGTATTTCACAAGAAGAACTCACTAAGACCATGCACATTGATAAGAGTAATGTGGCTAGAGGTCTTATGAATCTAAGTGACTTAGGATACATTACACGAAGTCAAGATCCCAATGATTTACGTTTAAATTTACTCTATCCTACGGATAAGGGAACACAATTGACAAAGGTCATTTCAACTATTTTCAAGAATCAAAGAACTCATCTATTACAAGACTTCAATGAGGATGAGATTACTATCTTGATGTCTTTTTTGGAAAAATTAAAGATTCGAGCTGAAGAATTATTAGAAATCGAGAAAAAAATATGAAGAAAATATTGAAATATCTAAAACCTTTTTCACGAAAAATATTCTTTGGATTAAGTGTAAAGAGTGCCGCAACTATTATGGAATTATTCTTACCTTGGTTATTAGCGTATGTGATTGATACAATTATTCCAACCAAGAATAGTTCGATGGTGTTCTTATATGGTTTCTATATGTTAATCAGTTCAATCTTAGCCCTCTATGGAAACATAACAGCGAATCGATTGGCAGCGCGAATTTCATCGGATGCGATTGAAAACTTGAGAAATGATACTTATGCGAAAATAATGAGTTTCTCTAATCGTAGTGTGGATCAATTTACCATACCTTCCCTTATATCACGTACGACAAGTGATACCTATCATATTTATCGGATGTTCAATGTCATTCAAAGAATTGGGATTCGTGCTCCTATCCTTTTATTGGGTAGTATCGTGATGATGTTATTTATTGACCCATTCTTAGCGTTTGTCTTAATTGGATTATTACCAGTCATTATGATCGTAGTTTTATATATCTCAAAAGTGAGTATCCCTTTTTATGATCGCTTACAAAGTTCATTAGACCAACTCATTCGTGTTGTAAGAGAAAATATTACAGGAATACGAGTCATCAAAGCTCTTGCCAAAGAATCATTTGAAAAAGATAAATTTGAGAAAGTAAACGAAGATGTATCTAAACGTGAAAAAACAGCAGGTTATATTATCGCTTCTCTCAATCCTTTAATGAATCTAATTCTTAATCTTGGTTTAGTGTTAATTGTTTATATTGGTGCGTATAGAGTGATTGAAGGGCTTAGCAAGAGTGGGTCTATTATTGCGTTTTTATCTTATTTTGGATTAATTCTAAACTCGTTTCTTGCGATTAATCGCATTTTCTTACTTTTCTCTAGAGCGAATGCAAGCGCTAATCGAATTATTGAAGTTCTTGAAAAAGATGATACATTAGTTTTCATTGAGAAAACAAACAAAGAAAGTGAAAACCATATCGAATTTAAAAACGTTAACTTCTCATACAATCAATCAAAAAATGATATTGATCAGTTATCATTCAAAATTAAACGATATAGTACATTCGGAATTATTGGGAGTACGGGTTCAGGTAAATCAACCATTGCACAACTACTCTTGCGTTTTTATGAGATTGATAGTGGAGAAATTCTAATCGATGGTCAAGATATTCGAAGTTATGATGTCAATGAACTTAGACGTAAGTTTGGGGTCGTTTTCCAACAAGATGTATTATTTTCATTCAGCGTAAAAGAGAATATTCAATTTGGTCGTGAAATGGATATAGAATCCATAATGGATGCGGCAAATTTAGCACAAGCTCGATCATTTGTGGAACAATTAAGTGATAAGTACGATGAAAGAGTGTTACGACAAGGCGCTAATTTCTCAGGTGGTCAGAAACAACGTATGTTAATTGCGAGAGCACTTGCGATGCATCCTGAAATCATTATTCTAGATGACGCATCTAGCGCTCTTGATTATAAAACAGATGCAGAGTTGAGATCTGCGATTAAGCAACATATTAATTCTACTACTATTCTGATAACGCAACGCATTAGTACTGTATTGAATGCAGATCTTATTCTCGTAATAGAGGATGGCAAAATGGTTGGCTTAGGCACTCATAAAGAGTTATCAGAAAATTGTTCATATTATCAAGAATTAATCGAATTACAGTTGGGAGGAGTTTAAAATGACACGTAAATCAATTAGCCCATCGGTCATTGAAAAACCTCAGGATTCAAAGAAAACTTTAACTAAGTTGTTTACTTATGTGACTGAAGTGAAATGGTTGTTTATTTGTGCAATTATTTTAACTCTAAGCGCAAATGGCTTACAGTTATTGGGTCCTAAACTAACGGGGAATGTCATTGATATTATTTCTGTAAACCAAGATCCAAATGCTTGGGAAAATGTATTATTTTATGTATTTTGGATGCTTGTCTTATATATAATTTCTTCAATACTTATGTATGCATTATCAAGTTTAATGATATATATAAGCCAAAAAATCGTTGTAAGAATGCGCCAAGATTTATTCAATAAATTCTTAGATTTACCTGTTAGTTACTTTGATAAGCATCAGATCGGTGATATGTTAAGTCGTATATCCTATGATATAGACACCATAAACACATCCTTATCGTCTGATTTAGTTCAATTATTTGGATCAATGATTGTGGTTGTAGGGGCATTCTTTATGATGTTGTGGATATCGCTTCCCCTTCTTACGGTATTCTTTATTACTATTCCTCTATCTATTCTTACCACTCGATTCTTAACTAAGAGAACTCGACCTCTATTTAGAGAACGATCTCGAAAATTAGGCGATATGAATGGATATGTAGAAGAAACAATTTCAGGACTTAAAACTATAAAAGCATATTCCCAACAAGATACGATGTTTTCTAACTTTAAAGAAAAGAATTATGATGCATCAGAAGCCTATTACAAAGCTGATTATTATGGCAGTATAGTTGGTCCTACAGTTGGTTTTATCAATAATATTTCTCTTACACTTATTTCTGTGTTTGGTTCTATCTTATTTCTTTTCAATATGATTACGATTGGAAATATCTCATCTTTCTTGCTTTACTCTCGTAAATTCTCTGGTCCAATTAGTGAATCCGCTAATATGATTGCGGAGCTTCAATCAACCCTTGCGGCGGCTGAAAGAGTATTTAGAGTATTAGATGAACCGATAGAAAAGATTGTAGAGAATCCATTAATACTAAATAAACCTATCCAAGGACATGTTCAATTTGAGAATGTATCTTTTGGATATTTACCAAATAAACCTGTTTTAAAGGATGTGAATTTAAATATAAAACCAGGAAGTTTAGTTGCGATTGTTGGTCCAACAGGTGCAGGTAAAACAACTCTAATTAACCTAATTATGCGATTTTACTCACCTGATTCTGGAAGAATACTCATTGATAATGTTGATATTGCACAATTAAGTCAAGAAGAGTTACGTTCTACATTCTCAATGGTTTTACAAGACTCTTGGTTATTCCATGGTTCAATTTATGATAACTTAATCTATGGAAATGAACATGCGACAAAAGAAGATGTGATTCGTATCGCAAAAGAAGTTCATATTCATAATTTTATAGAACGAACAAAAAATGGATATGATACGTTAATTAGTGATGATGGAGTGAATATATCTAAAGGTCAAAGACAACTAATCACCATAGCACGTGCGATGTTAGCGAATAAACCGATGATCATCTTAGATGAAGCGACATCAAACGTAGATACCCTCACAGAGAAACGAATTCAATCCGCAATGATAAAGCTCATGCAAAATAAGACGTGTTTCGTCATTGCGCATCGATTAAGCACAATCATCAATGCGGATATCATCTGTGTTGTCCATGATGGTAATGTAGTTGAACAAGGAAACCACCATGATTTAATGGCTAAAAAAGGACATTATTATCATCTATACATGGCACAATTTGCATAATAAAACTACTCAATCGAGTAGTTTTTTAAAACTATTTCCCTAGAATAATCATTGCGCCAGATGCAATGGCTAAGATTGAAAGTATGATGTCCATTGATGGAATCGGCAATTCTACGACGTGTAATAGTCCTGTAAGAACCAACCAGATACCGAGTAATAAGAATCCAATATTTTTAGTAATTTTCATAATTTCCCTTTTCTAAGAATTCTTAAAGAATTCTTTTTCCTTGAATCACTCTAAGTAGAATAATAATAATCGCAACCACAAGTAGTACATGAATGAATCCACCAATTGTTACTGATGATACAATGCCTAATAACCATAAGATAACCAATAAAATCGCTATTGTATATAACATTAGTTTTCTTCTTTCTCGACATTGATTGTCTGATCATAGTCCTTATATTCACTTGTTTTGTTTGACATTAATTTAGAAATACCTAGTGTGATTAACGCAATCACAATCATCGCAATGAGTGTACCTGGTTCTATCACGGATATTGTCTCTAAGCCTTCATTCGTTGCGGGTGTAAATATACTCGCAAATAGTCTAACTATGAAATCTGTTGTCGTATAGAGTAATTTTATTAATGTGTTACTAGGATTAGCACCAGTTAATTTGAATATAAATCTAAATCCCAATAATGTTTCAATCAATCCAACCACTACAATTAATATACGTTTTTCAATTGATTCATTATTTTGTATAATTCTATTAATATGTTCTGTTCTTTGTTTTCTACGATCACGAAATGCCTCCTTGTGAATACCAAATAGTTCTGTAAATAATACAGACTCCTTTTTTATTAATATAATTGTGATATTTGATATTAGATTAAATCTGAAGCATCTTTAATCAATGATTTAGTTTCTACTTCAATCGAATCAGAAATATCATTCACTAAATGATTGCCTTTACGAATCGCTTTCTTTAATAGTTTTTTACTATCTTCTAAAATCTCCTTGGGAGACTTATCGGTATCTTGAATAGCGCAATAAACAAGTGTCATTGTTCCTATTGTAGCGAGAGCACCTAAAACGAAGTATAACTTTGAACTGGTTTTCATGTGAGAACCTTCTTTCTTTGTAAACATTCATATTTTATGTATACACTGTCGTATTGCGATTTATTTTAATAAATTCTTATAAAGCAATTGAGATTTTTTTCTTATGATCTTTGACCATTTCAAGAATATTGTTTATCTCAGCTTCACTCAATGTTTCAACTAATTCTAATAATTCCGCAACTTTTTCAAACTCGGACATAGAGAATAGAACTGCATCTGGTTGATTGTTCTTAAAGACAAATAATTTCCCAATAATCTCTGCTCTTTCTCTTTGAGTTTTATAGTTTTTTATAATATCAGAGTTTGAAACAATCGCATTTTTTGGTATTTTCATTTTCTTCCTCTTTTTCTTTGTCTTCCACAGTATACTCTTATTATTACTATTATGCAAATAATTATTATTATTTATATATATATTTTTATTAGTATATTTATTCATATTTTTATTATAATACATAAAAAAGAAGACATGATCTTCTTACATAAACTAAACCATTGAATTTTCAATCATTCTTTCAATATATACTGGTATCTCATTTTCACTTAATTCTAAAGCGTATGCCATCTCTTGATTAAATAATGATTCAGCTTTTTCAAAATACTTCATATCAATAATTGGCATGATTTTCGGTTTATCACTTTTACGATTTTCATTGCGCATCATATAGATTGATTTAATTACTTTAACCCATTCTTCCATTTTCCAACTTGAAATCATTGATTTAAATAAAGCCTCACGCTCTCTTACATCTTTAACTCTTACAGGATCAAGTGATGAAAGTGATTCTATAAGTAATAAAGCGTTTTCCTTTGTGATTACTTGTCGCATTATATTATTTGTGTCTACTGGTATCTTTATAATAGTACTTTCGCATTTATCAAACATCTGTCTCAAAAAATAGTACTTTCGTGGCTTATTGTTCATAACTGTCAATTCTTTTATATCAATAATTTGACAGATACCATAGTTCTGATAACACACTACCTCATTAATTTTGTACATTTAATCTCCTTAAAGTCTACTTCATTCTACTCTTTAATAGAGAATGATTGTGATAATTCTTAATAATAAAAATACACTGACATCATTTCAGTGTATTTATTCTCTATTCTACAGCTTTTAACGATTCGACAAGTTGTATTCTTCGAATCTTGATTTCTAGGATAAGGTTTGTGATAAATGTGATCACAAACGCAATACTGACTGAAAAGAATAATCCATTTATTTCAATCACATCTGGCATATAGAATTCTTTAGTCGAAACCATATGAGAAATCCATTGGGATAAGAATATTCCAACTGGAACTCCAAAGATCGACCCTAGAGTTAATAATACATAATTCTCAGTATTAATAAGTCGTTTGACTTCACGATGTGTATATCCAAGTACTCTAAGTGTCGCAATCTCTCTTTCCCTCTCAACAATATTAATTGACGCAAGATTATAGATAACGGTTGAGGTTAAGGCAAATGACGCAATTAGAATAATCAGAATAACTTGATTTAACATCGATAACATTTCATTCGATTTATTAATAATATTTACTTTTGAATCAACTGATTCAATCATTTCATCTAAAATGAGTTCTTCCTTTGTGAAATCAGTAAATTCATTCTGTGTCTTTATATAGAAACGGTTAGTTGTTTTTTCTACGTTAAGTTCATCTAAGCGATCAACACTTATGAAAATTGTTTTACCTAAATACTGATTATTAATATCCGTAATTTCAAATGTATATTCTTTTTCCTCATACGTAAACATTAAATCATCTCCAATATTGAGATTATTTAAGATGGCGAAACTCTGAGGAATTATTACTGTATTCGATTTGATAATGATTAATTGATTATCTCTATCTCTTATTGATAGTAACTTTTGATTATTCTTTAACGCATTTAATTGGATAATTTGATCTTTATAATCAGCACTAATTTGTTTATATGGTTCAACATCTAGCATAGTAACTGGAAGGACAAGTTGATCTGTAAATGATATTTCATCAACTGTTTGTATACTTGCATCAAATTCAAACGATCCCACTGTATTTTGTATGGTGAGATTAGCCGAGTTTCTTAACGATATCCCAATAATTAATAATGCGATTGCCCCTATAACACCTATTGAACTTAAAAGGATTTTAATACGACCTACACTCAGATTTCGTATCATCAACTTATTCGCATAACTCAATTTTGTCCAGAACCATTGATTTAGTTCTAAGAATGAACGTCTAGCATTCTTTGGAGGTTTAGGTCTTAGTCCTTGCGAAGGATTTTCCTTTAAAACAGATCGAAGCGCTAATAGTATTGCGATACTCGCAAAAAACAATGAAAGTATAATCGCATAAAAGCTTAACTCATGATAATAAACGATTTCAATCTTTGGAATACTAAATCGTGTTGTGAATATATTTAATAATACAGTTGGAATTAACCAATTCCCAAAATATCCAAAGATTAAAGATCCACTTATTGCGGCACACCATCCATAAAATAAATAGCTCAGTGTAATGGTTCGTGTTGATAATCCAAGCGCTTTCATGATCGCAACTTGTGTTCGATCGTGTTCAACCATTTTAGCCATAGTGATTAATATGAGTACAGCTGCTACCACAAAGAATAAAGCTGGAAAAATAAGTGTCATAACTTTGATTGGAGTTAATATATTTTCTAACATCGCATTCCCAGGGTATGTAGCACGATTAATCCAATAGATAAATCGATCATCATTTTTAACTTCTTCTTCAAATAATTCTGTATTCGTTCCTGAAATTAATATTTCATAATATTGGTTAACCGAATCATCTAGTTTCTGATAAGCGTCTATCTTTTCATCGTTAAACTCGTCTAATCCTTCTTGATATTCTATAAATCCATCTTTTAATAATCTCTCAGCTTTTTTAAATTCTTTATCAGCTGTTAGTCTTCCTTCTTCAATCTTTTTAAAACCATCTTCGATTTGGATTAATCCATCATTAACAAGCACAATCCCTCTTTTAATTTGAGACTCCGCATCTATTAATTGAGTTCTTTGTGCATAAAGTGGATTTAATAAACTATCTCTTTGCGTTTCCAATAGTATTAATTGCACTTCAAGTGCTTGAACACTCGCATCCCATTCTTCTTGGGTCGGTAATCCTGGATTAGCGTATAAGGTTTCAAGCGTTTGTTTTATCGTATTAATATTTGGATTGAAATTCGATTCAATTTGTAATATCCCTTGATTAACTTGAACTAAACCATCTTCAACACTCTTTAAGTTCGAATTTAACTCTATTTGTTTAACATATAATTCACTTTTCTTTTCTTCTAAATCTTTCTCATTTTGATTTAATTCTGCATACACATCATTCTTTTCTTGTATAAAATTCTTTTGTTCTTTTATGAGCGTTTTATACGCATCATCTAACTCCGATTGCGCTTCTAACAACTTTTCTTCAATTTCTTTTTGAGCATCCAAATACTCTGTTTGTTGCTTAAGCATTTCAATGATATTGGAAGATGAGGTATAAATAACACCTACACCTGCTTTATTACTTGCCCCATCTGAATTATCTTTTGACTTGTAACTAAACTCTGGACTTTGAAATAGTCCAACGACTTTAAATTCAAATGTCTTATTTAATTTAAATGTAAAAGTAGATCCAACATCTAAATTGTTTTCTAACGCAAAACTTTCATCGACTAGAACTTCATTATTACTAATATCCAATTGCCCTTTAATTAATTGAACCTGATTAATTTTTGTTTGACTTAAGAAAACATAATTTACAGATTGCCCATTTAAAACCGCATCCGTTTTAAACGTAGTACGACCTTCAAGTTCAATATCAGGATATTTTAGATTTAAATCATTAATCTCTTCACTTGAATAACCATCGACATATAACCAAGCATTCGCAAGTTGATTCGTTGTGTAATAATCATCAATCCATGTATCTAATATTTGAATTGTCCCAATTAATCCTGTAAATATTCCACTACCTATCGCGATGATAAGAATAATGGCCAAGAATTGAGTTAATGTATGTCCAATTATTCTTAAAGTACGCTTAATTAAATACTTCATTGCCAGTCAATCTCCGTAACACGTTTTCGACTCTCAGGCTTAACTATAGAATCAATAATTCCATTTCGAACATGTATGACTTTATCAGCCATTTCCGCAATCTGAGCATTATGTGTAATTAAAATAATTGTTTTATTAAAATCACGATTTAGATCATCGAGCAAACTTAAGATGCTTCTACCTGTCACATCATCTAAAGCACCCGTTGGTTCATCACATAAAAGTAATAATGGATTTTTCGCAATTGCACGTGCTATCGCAACACGTTGTTGTTCACCACCAGATAATTGAGTTGGGAAGTTCTGAGTTCGATGACTTAATCCAACTTTCTCAATTATTTCTTTTGGATCTAAACTATCTTTCTTGATGGATGACGCAAATTCTACATTCTCTAGTGCTGTAAGATTATTTATCAGATTATAGAATTGAAACACAAATCCAACTTTATTTCTGCGATAGTTCGTAAGTTCTTTGTCATTGTATTTCTCAATATTTGTATCTTCCACAATTATATTGCCAGAAGTAGCACGATCCATACCACCTAATAAATTTAGGATCGTCGATTTCCCAGCACCCGATGCGCCTAAAATAACCACAAACTCCCCTTCATTTATCTCAAAATCAACACCCTTAAGTGCTTGTATCTTTATTTCACCAATTTGATATTCTTTTTTTACATCAATAAATTCTAATATTTTTCGCATATTTCTATCTCTTCTTATCCGGTTACTATTGTAAACCTCTTAAACTAGTTAAGTAAATGAATTATTTGTTAAGTTTTTAAAACCTAGCATTGCTAGGTCTAAAATCCTTTAGTTTGTCCTTTATAAGGCCTTTCTTTATTTAACTTAAATTCTTCTACACTTGGACCTTTTAATTGTTTTAATCGAATAATTCCATACATATAACTGATACTCATTACAATCAATGTCAATGGGAATCCTAATAATAAATTAATTATTCCTGAATTAATACTAGGTTGAAATAAAATAAGTAATTGTATAATAGATTTCATAGAAAAGAAAAATAACCATATTAAACTGACCTCTAAATATGCAGGTTTAATATCATTTCTAAAGTACCAGTTCAATGGCCAATTTCGCGTTAAATGACTTGCATAAGCCGCAAATGGTTTATTTATAAATAATGAAATAACTATACCAATTACGATAAGTACATTAGTGATTA
>JAJZTY010000158.1:2666-3051 GCA_021847325.1 Bacillota bacterium | reverse complement strand
ATTGACTTAAGTCAGGCTGAATCCATCAATGAGTTAGTCTATGCGGATAGTGAACAAAGTGCTCAACTTGCGATTGCAGGATTAAAAGGATCTCTTAAGACACTGATTGATCCATTAAAAGAAGAGCTATTGGGTATTATTGCGCATATTGAAGTTAATATCGATTATCCAGAATATGATATCGAAGAGATGACAAGACAAACATTATTACCATTATGTATAGATTTCAAGGATAAACTTGAAGTGATTGTACAAGAATCCAAGAGTGGAATTGAAATGAAGAATGGGATTAAGACAGCCATTATTGGTAAACCCAATGTAGGTAAATCTTCTTTACTCAATGCGCTCCTTAATGAAGATAAAGCGATTGTGACGGATATTCCAG
>JAJZTY010000158.1:0-2656 GCA_021847325.1 Bacillota bacterium | reverse complement strand
ATCTGGATATTCCGGGTACGACAAGAGATGTTGTTGAGGGGACCGTACGACTCAAGAATGTGAGCTTACATCTTTTGGATACCGCTGGAATTCGTCAAAGTGATGATGTGGTTGAGAAGTTAGGGATTGATAAGACGTATAAGATGATCGATGAAGCTGAGTTAATCCTATTCTTAGTGGATGCACAGAAGGATATGGATGAAGAAGAGAAAGAGATTTATCATAAGATTGATCCATCTAAAGTATTACTGGTGCACAATAAGAGTGATTTAGCTTCCAAATCGAATCGTTTAGAGATTAGTGCTATGAATAAAGACATTAAATCATTGATTGATGTGATCAATGAACGATATGAACCTCATCAATTTGTATTCAAACGTCCAGTACTTAGCACACAACGTACGATTGGGCTTGCGATTCAGGCATTAGTTGCGATGAATCAAGCAATTGAGTCGATTGAACTTGAAAATGAAATAGATTTGATTAATATAGATTTAAGAGAGGCTTATCAAGCGCTTCATGCGATTGGTAGTACATCTTCTGATACAACGATAAACGATGAAATATTCAGTCGTTTCTGTTTAGGGAAATAATATGGAACTTACAATTAAACGAATTATTGCGTATTGTATTGATGGATTAATCGTTGGCATACCAAGCTTAGTCCTTTCACTTGTGTTTGGGTTTATACGACTTATCCTAAGTCTTCTCCCTTTTATGGGATTCTTGAGACATCCATTTTGGGCGTTTTCAGTGACTTCGGTTGTGGTGTATATCCTATATGAATCGATTGGATTGATTGCGTTTAAGACAACCATTGGTAAGTACTTTATGAATCTCAGAGTTCGTTCGATTGATTCGGATGTGTCTAATTTTAGATTTATATTACGTACCATATTCAAAGCGTTATTTTCTCAATCTTTCTTGTTTATTCTTACGATCCTTTCTCTTGTGATTATGGTGGTGAAAGATAAACATTCTTCTTTACATGATATGTTAGCTCGGACTGAAGTCTATGAGATGGATTGATACGCATGCACATCTAGCTGAGGATGAGTTTAAAGATGATATAGAAGATGTGATTTATAGAGCACAAGAAAACCATGTCCATAAGATTGTATTAATTGGATGTGAAATTGAAGGTGCAGAAAAAGCTCTACAATTAGCTCATTCAAATGAAATGTTTGATGTGGCTATTGGTTTTCATCCTGGGGATATTTCGAGTCCTAAGGATTATGACAAGATGTTTGAGCTTATGAAGGATGATAAAGTAAAACTGGTTGGAGAAATCGGTTTAGATTTCTATTGGGACAAAGATCCTGAAATTCATAAACTTCAAGAAGAACTCTTTATAAAACAGATTGAATGGGCTAATTTACTGAATAAACCCATTAGTATTCATACTCGAGATGCGTCTAAACGAACCTATGAAATCTTAAAGGCACATCCTGTCAATCGTAAAGGAATTATGCATTGTTTTTCTGGTAGCTTAGAGATGGCACGTGAGTTCATTAAGTTAGGGTATTATATCTCACTTGCAGGACCGGTCACATTTAAGAATGCGCATGTCCCAAAAGATGTTGCGAAGTATATTGATATTAATTATTTATTGATTGAAACGGATAGTCCTTATCTTACTCCTCATCCTTATCGTGGTAAACGGAATGAGAGTTTCTACGTAGTAGAAGTCGCAAAGACGATCGCAGAGCTTAGGAATTTGTCTCTTGAAGAGCTAAGTATAATCTTAGAAAATAACTATAAACGATTAGTTGAAAATGATATTTAAGTAAATCAAAAAAATTTTATATTTGATGTGATAATTAGTTTAAAAATTTTCAGATATTCTAGAAAAGAAGCTACAAAATAAGAGATTTGTAGCTTTTAATAGTACAATTTAGATGTGCTTATACGGGGAGATTAAGTTAAGATTAACCTTTGTAAGGGCAAAGGTATGTATTTCTTGTATGTATCACGCAACCTGACGAAATATTAGTCCAATAATTACTAGTTCCGTCAATATATGTCTCAAAATGAAGTTTAATCTTACTATCAGCCCATGTTAAAATGACTGATCCAAACCCAGGTCGAGTTTGCCAACCATAAACAAAATTATTAACCATTGTATGGAAAGACGGATAGTTTGCGAGTAAGAATGCAATTAAAGCTGCCCAAGACATGAATGCCATAGGTTCAGCATCAAAATCTACTAATGTTTCAGATGAGTTAGCCATATCTAGGTTGAGTGTATTAGTTTTTTGTAATTCAACTGATGCATTAGAATTATTTCTTATAGCCTGAACGTTCAATGTTTGATTATTAAATACTAAACTAATTAGTAAAGAATAGAAATAAACAGTTTAACAAATTTAATCATTAAAGTTACCTTTCTATATTTTTTGGCACACCCATTATTGCCATTCCCCCATAAAGAATTGAAAAAAAGATCGAAACAATTATTCTAAGAAATATATTTTTTATATTATTATATTTATTGTAAGTTTCTTTAAAAAAGTAAACTGTACTTAAAAACACTATAACTAACATAGCAAATATAATGAAATCTATAGCTATTAGAATTTTGTCTGTCATTGTAAGTTCCTTCAAATAGTTTATAACATAAATATTTTAAAATGTATAGTCGACTTTACATTTTATG
>JAJZTY010000157.1 GCA_021847325.1 Bacillota bacterium | reverse complement strand
TACCACGAACACGATCCACTAAATCATCGGAAGTTAACCCTTGAGTACTAACTCCATCGACTGTTTTAATAATATCGCCTGGTAATACACCAGCTTTTTCAGCAGGTGATCCAATAAAGACTCTTTCTATAATAAAGGTCCCATTATTATCAAAATAAGATACACCAATCCCTACGAAATTACGATTTATTGCTTCAGTAAAAGCAGTGACCTCTTCCGCATTCATGTAACTGGTATGGATATCACCCGTCCCATCAATCATTCCTTTAATCGCATCTTCGATTAATTGTGTTTCTAAATCAACTTGATCACGGCCAAAGTACCATTCTTGTGTCAACACATCAAAAATAGCTTCAACACGATTAAGTTTACTTGTTTGCACAACAGGTACTACCGTTTTATCAATGAATGCGGAATGTAGACTATATCCGAATCCTACGGATAAAAGAATACTTATAATAAGTACTCCTACTTGTACAATTCGATTCCTTTTTTGTTTCTTCTCATCAGGCCATTCATACCGTTTTAATGGTATTCTTACTTTTTTTTCACTCATACGCTTACCTCAAACAACTCTTATTTTAGCACAAAGCCGTATGTTTAACACAAACGGCTCTTTGATTAATAATACTGTCCATATTGTATCCCAAATACCTTAGCGGGGTTCTTTCGACACGGCGCAACATTCCCATTATAATCACATCTACGATTGAGTCCTGCATTTCCCCATTTGTTCCCAAAACTTAAATCTCCATTCCATGAAGCCGCATAATCCGCAATGGATTTTGTGCCTAAATAGTGAATTTCGATATGTAAATGAGGACCAGTAGAACTTCCTGAAGATCCAACTTTACCAATAGAATCTCCCTGATTAACAATTCTTCCTGTTTCGATAGGAGTATCTTTCTCAAGATGCATATAGATGATTCCATATGTCGCACCTTCTATCGATACGAGTAGGATCACTTGATTCCCTCCACGATTAATTCCAGGTGCACCACAATTGTTTCCATAAAAACCATAGGTAGGACATGCATTCGCACTATAGAGTACAACCCCATTTCCAACAGCTCTTATGTTTGTCCCAACTGGCGCCCCTAAATCAATTCCTAAATGAGTTCCCCCAAATGGATAAGCCCATACAATCGCAGTTACTTTAAATCCTGATGATATTGGCCAAACAAACCCATCCGATGTGACCACATTATTAAGGGCTGCAGAGATACTCTTAAGTTTATTTTGAATCTCATCTAAGTTAGATGCAATATAACTTTCTTTAGCCATTAACTCTGCTTCTTGAGTTCGATATTCAAGTAGTATTTTTTCAACACTATCCTGAAGTTCTATAACGGTTTCACGATTCTTAACCAAATTCGCTTTATTCTCTTCTAATACAATGACTTGTCTTTCTAATTCTTCTTTATCCGCATTAAACGCATTAACTTCTTCTGTTAAACGCTCAATTTCTTGTTTATCCGCATTGGTAATATCATTAATTCCTTCAATACGACGCACCAGATCCACAAAGTCATTTGCCCCAACAATGAAATCTATATATGAATTTAAGTATACAAAGGATTGCATACTAACCATTCTATTTTGAATGAACGTATCAATTTCATTGATATTCGCTTGTCTTTCTTCAATGTTTGCTTTTAATACAGCAATTGAATCTTCACTTATTTGGATTGATTTCTCAATATTTGCTATAGACTTATTAAGCTCTTCTATTTGTTTCTCATATTTACTAACATCAGCGGCTAATTTTAGAATATTTGCCTTTAAATCTTTTAATTGATCTCTAAGGTCATTTAAATCACTTTGAGCTTGATTAGCTTTATTATTCACATACGCTTGATAAGCACTACATTCTTCCTTATGATTTTTCGCTTCAACTGATGAACATAAATTGGAATAATACTCTTCATTCGCTTCAAAATCATATGCCTTGTATTCTGTATAAGGCATAAGACTTAAAACTAAGATAACCAACAAGAAACGAATTACAATCTTCTTCATCGTACCGTCCTCAAATAGCGTGATACAGAAATAAAACTACCTAATAAGCCAACTGATATTCCTAAAAGAATGAGAAGATAGGATAATTGAAATACAAAAGGGAAAACAGGTCTTAATACAAAGATGCTGGTTAATAAAACACCATTCATTGATTCATAAATATATTTATAACCGAAAATACTAATTGCGATTGGTAAGATTGACCCAATAAATCCAATTAAAATACCTTCCACCATAAAAGGAGATCGAATAAACCCATTGGTTGCGCCAATCGTACGCATAATTTGAATTTCATGCATACGAGAATGAATCGACATTTTAATCGTATTCGTGATTAAGAAGATCGCAAGCAACCCTAAAACAGAAACGAGAATTAATCCACTATCACGTACAGAATTTAAGATTTCGATTAATTTCAGTGCGTTTAATCCACCATAATTAACATTCTCAATCCCATCCAAATTTTCAATCTTATTAGATACTTGTTCAATTAAATTCCCTTGAGATACTTCAATGATAAACGCATTGCGTAATGGATTCTTTTCCCCACGATACATCTCAAAGATTTTACCTTCTTCACCATAGGACTCAATGAAATGATTTAATTCATCATCTTTATCCGAAAATTTCACATCCACAACACCATCAATTTCAAGAATCTGCCTTTTTAACTCTCCAATCCCAGTTAAGTCCACATCATTCAATATTTGTACATGGATTTGAACCTTAGATTGGACAGAATCCGTAATTTGTTGGAGGTTAACGGTAAGAATCAAAAAAAGAGAGACTAGAAAAAGTGTAACCATAACCGCCATAATGGATGAAACACTCATCGCAAGATGTCGAATAATACCAATAAAGCCTTCTTTAAACGGTCGAATGATTCGATTCATGTTGAATGTATCCTCCTTCAACCATATCCGCCACAATATGCCCTGCCTCTAACGCTATTGTACGTTTCTTATATTGATTAACAATTCCTATATCATGAGTAACCATAAGGATGGTCGTTTTTTCTTCTTGATTAATTCGTTCCAACAATTG
>JAJZTY010000156.1 GCA_021847325.1 Bacillota bacterium | reverse complement strand
CATTGTGCTCAACAAATTCTGTCTTTAACAACTTCGCTTCCATATTAGCTACTTTTTGTTTTGCTTGACCAAGTTGTTGTTTCGTTTCACTAAGTTCTTCTAAACTTAAGTTTACTCGATCTTCAATTTTATGAATCGAATTTGCTTTATAGAATTGTGCAATCGTTTCTAATTGATTTTGATAAGCTAAGAAATCATGATATGCAGATAAACCAGTTTTTGCGGTAATACGACGAATACCTGAACCAATACTCTCTTCAGAAACAATCTTAAATAAGCCCATTTCTTGAGTATTACGAACGTGACATCCACCACATAATTCTTTACTAAAATCTCCCATTGTCACAACACGAACAACAGAATCATACTTTTCACTGAATAATGCCATAGCACCGCTTGCCTTAGCATCTTCGATTGGCATATATTCAAATGTCACAGCTTGTTTCGCAAAGATATTTTGATTTACAAGTTGTTCAATTGCTTTGATTTGCGCATCACTGACTTTTTCAAAATGGGTAAAGTCAAAACGCATATAATCTTCAGAAACATAAGATCCAGCTTGTTGAATATGACTTCCCACAATCTTCTTCAATGCACTTTGAAGCAAGTGAGCAGATGAGTGATTGGTTGTGATTTGTTGGCGACGTGCTGTATCAATCTTCGCTACCACTTTATCATTTAACTTTAATTCTCCAAAGTTTAATTTAATCGTATGTAAATTCTGTTTACGAGGTGCTTTTTGAACATCTAATACATGTGCTTCTCCTTGATCAAAAAGTAAGACACCAGTATCCGCTACTTGACCACCACTTTCCGCATAGAATGGAGTGGTTTCTAAGATGACTTGTCCTTCATCATCTAAACTATCTACTGATACACCATTCTTAAATAATGCGACAACTTTTGTCTCCAATTCAAAAGTATCATAACCAACGAAATTAGATTCAACTGTACAGTTCATCAAATCAATGGATTGAGCTTTCATGGATTCAGTTTTATCCATCGCATTACGAGCTCTTTCACGTTGTTTATTCATTTCAGCTTTAAAGCCCTCTAAATCAATAGTATACCCTTGTTCCTCGGCGATTTCCTTTGTTAATTCAACTGGGAATCCAAATGTATCGTAAAGTTTAAATACCGTTTCACCCACAAGTACTTTATCCTGTGCTTTTGATAATTCAATATTTAATAGTTGTTCACCATCATTGAGTGTCTTGTGGAAACGTAATTCTTCTGCCTTAACCAATTTCTCAATGTATTCTACTTTATCATTAACATAGTTATAGAATGGGCTCATCATTTCTGCCACAACCTTAACTAAACGATACATAAACGCATCCTCAATCCCTAGTTTAATTCCAAATCGAACTGCACGACGTAAGATACGACGCAAGACATATCCTCTTCCTTCATTCGAGAATAAAGCTCCATCTGCTAAGGCAAAAGTAACCGTACGAATATGATCCGCAATAACACGATATGCCATACGATTATTCTTGTCATATGGGTATTTTGCTTCTTTTTCAACAGCACGAATAACCGGTAAGAATAAATCTGTATCAAAGTTCGTTTCACCATTTTGAACAATCGAAACAAGACGTTCTAAGCCCATACCTGTATCAATATTCTTTTGAGGTAATTCTTTGTAATCTTTACGATCAACACCTTCTTTACCATCGTATTGACTAAATACAACGTTCCAAACTTCTAAATAACGATCATTCTCACGTTCTTCAAAGAATAATGGTTCACCAACATTCTCAGGATCATACGCCAAACCACGATCATAATAGATTTCACTGTTTGGACCACATGGACCCTCACCAATTTGCCAGTAATTTTCTTCTGACTTCAAAATTCGTTTAGGATCTAGACCGATAACTTCAGTCCATATACGATAAGCTTCATCATCCAATGGATGTACAGTGACATACATCTTGTCTTTTTCCATCCCAATGTATTCTTCAGATGTTAAAAACTCCCATGCAAATTGAAGTGCCTCTTCTTTAAAATAGTCTCCAATGGAGAAATTTCCTAACATTTCAAAGAATGTATGGTGTCGTGCCGTCTTTCCAACATTTTCAATATCATTCGTACGAATGGATTTTTGTGCATTCGTAATACGCTTATTGTCTGGTTTAACACTACCATCAAAGTATTTCTTTAATGCCGCAACACCTGAGTTAATCCATAGTAAAGTTGGATCATTGACTGGGACTAAAGAAGCTCCAGGTTCTACCATATGACCTTTTGATTTAAAGTAATCTAAGAATAATTGTCTGACTTCATTACCACTACGATATTTCATATTGTTTCCTCCAATAAAAAAACGTTCCTACAGGAACGTTATAAACACGCGGTACCATCCTGCTTCATATTACTATGCAGCTTATTTCCTTAACGCGGAACACGGAAGTTTTTCTTCTCTCTAAAGTGGCTTCAGTTGATTATCCTAAGAACTTGCACCGACCGTTCTCTCTCTAATTAAGCATCACAACTTACTACTCTTTAGTACGATTTCGTGATTAGTATAGCACAAATACCTTAAATTTCAATGCCTACTTTTGTTTGAACATCTAATAATGTCTTATGCGCAATAGGTGTCGCATTCATTTTTCCGGATAAAAGAACTTGAGTTAATACATCTTCATTGAGCAATTGTTGGTAACGTGATTGAAGTGAGATCAATAAATTTTCCACTTCAGAAGCGACTGCTTTTTTAAGATTACCATAGCCTTGTCCTTCAAATGATTTCACAAGATCTGGAATAGAAATACCAGATAATGCAGAATGAATGGTTAATAAATTACTAACACCAGGTTGTTCTACTGGATTATATTGAATAATTCCAAGTGAGTCTGTTACAGCAGACATAACTTTCTTACGAGCAACCTCTGGCTTATCCAAAAGATAAATACATCCCTTATCAGAATCATCTGATTTACTCATCTTCTTGGTCGGATCACTTAATGACATAATTCGAGCCCCTTGTTTAGGAATCAGAGGTTCAGGTACTTTGAAGGTTTCTCCATAACGATTGTTAAAGCGATTCGCAACATCACGTGTAAGT
>JAJZTY010000028.1 GCA_021847325.1 Bacillota bacterium | reverse complement strand
AAAAGATTCCAACCGCATAACCATAACCACCATAAAAACCACCCATTACTTTCGATGGGAAAATACCAAGCTTAAGTTGATCATACGCACCTACAGCACGTGATAGATGATAAATTAAATCATGTCCCCATACAATTCCACGATTGATGTAGGGGAGATAATAGAAAACAAGCATAATAAAAAATACACAATAAATAAAATATCTATTTTGAGATAGATATTTGAACGATTTTCTCAGGTCCATTTAGAATAATCCTTTCAAAGTGAAAATTAATAGCGATCTTTAATAATGTAGTGTGGGCGCTTTTTAACTTCCATATACGTCTTTGAAAGATATTCACCAAGAATACCAAGCGATAAAAGTTGGGCCCCACCCAAGAATAAGATAATAACCATCATTGAAGGATAACCTGCCACAGGATCCCCAAAGAGTAATGCCTTAATAAACACAAATACCATATAAGCAAGTGTCACCATTGACATAAACAAACCTACAAAAGTAGAAATACGTAATGGGACAGTTGTGAATGCCACAATACCTTCAATCGCATACATGAGTAACTTCCAGAAACTCCATTTTGTTTCACCCGCAACTCGTTCTACATTTTCATATTCAAGATATTTCGTGGAAAATCCAACCCAAACAAAAATACCTTTTGAGAATCGATGATATTCACTCATCTCAAGAATCGCATCGACCATTCTACGTGTCATTAAACGATAATCACGTGAACCATCCACAATATCAATTTCACTGATTTTATTAATTATGGAGTAGAATTTTCGCGCAAAAAAACTTCGAATTGGAGGTTCTCCTTTACGTGTTACACGATAAGTCGCAACACTATCTACATCGTTATTTTCAACTAACTCAATCATCTTAGGTAGTAAAAATGGAGGATCTTGCATATCCGCATCCATAATTACAACTAGATCTCCTGTAGAGTTTTTTAAGCCTGCAAGCATGCCTGCTTCTTTTCCAAAGTTACGACTAAAATTGATAATATGAATGTCCATATGATTATATTTTTGTTTAAGATCAAGTAATACATTAAACGTTTTATCCTTTGAACCATCATTCACAAAAAGATATTCAATTTCATATTGAATATTCTTTGATTGAACACTCATTTCTTCTATAAAGAAGGGAAGAGCTTTTTCCTCATTATAACAAGGTACGACTACTGTTAATTTTTTCATTTGTTTCACCCATAAAATTATATCATGGTTAAAATATAATTAACCATAGGATTAGTACTTTATATCGTAAAATAAGCTTTGTATCATGGTATACTTATAAGGAAATATGGCTAAATTAGATATTATTGTTCCAATTTACAACGTAGAGAAATACTTAAGAAAATGCTTGGATAGTTTACTCAATCAAGACTATTCCGATTTTTTTGTGCGATTAATCAACGATGGCACAAAAGATTCTTCCTTAGAGATAGCACAAGAATATGAATCAAAGTATCCTCATCTATTTAAATGTTATACCAAAGTAAATGGTGGATTAAGTGACGCAAGAAATTATGGAATCGAACAATCAGATTCAGAGTTTATCGCATTTATCGATTCTGATGATTATTTAGATCATCAAATGTTTTCAGAGATGATGAGTCTTATCGATGATAAAACTGATATTGTATGTTGCGACTTAATGTATGTTTATGATAATGGTGAGATGAAAGTGGCGTCTGCAGGGGATGAAGCTTTATTAAAGGATAAATTAAGTTCGTTAAAACTAAATAACAGCGCATGTAATAAGATATTTAGAAGAAATCTATTCAACACGATTCGATTCGTTAAAGGAAAGTGGTATGAAGATCTTGCGACGATTCCTTGCGTTATTTATCAAGCACGCGAAATAAAGATGGTTCATAAACCATTTTATTACTATTATCAACGTGAAGGTTCAATAGCGCATATCAAGAATGAAAAGATGTTTGATATTTATTGGGCGATTCAACATATTGAAGAATGCATACAATTGACTGATTGGAAAGATGTGAAGAATGAGTTGTTCATTGAACATGGTTTATTTCTTACTTCATTAAGAATTAAAAAAATGGAAAATATTGAAGATCGAAAGGAATATTATCGAATGAATATTAATCATTTAGATAAACTATGTCCAAATTGGTATATTCTATCCATTCAAAGTCAGTATTCAATTAAAACTAAAATTATATTCACTTTATTTAAACTCAATTTATATGGCTTAGCCGCTCAACTATTTAAAGGATAATATGTCACAACTAACAATTGTTTTACCTTATTACAATGTAGGAGATTACATTGACCGATGTCTAAATTCACTTCTTAATCAAACGAATCCTGATTTTGAAGTGTTTTGTGTGAACGATGGTTCTAAAGATCATTCAGATGAGATTGTTAAGAAATATAGTGAATTGGATTCAAGATTTAAACGTCTCGTTAAACAAAATGGTGGATTGAGTGATGCACGTAATTTCGGCTTAAAAGATGTCACAACCAAGTATGTAATGTTTCTTGATTCAGATGATTTTTTTGAACCTGACTTAGTTGAGTTATGTTTGAATAAAATGGAAAATGAACAATGTGATCTAGTAATCTATAACTATAAACAACTCTTTATTCGTGAAAATCGTAGTGAACTGATTACAGAAAAATTTGATTCCAACAAAATCTATAATCCAAATATAGATAAAGCACTTGTAGCGCATATCAGTAACGCGGCATGGAATAAGATTTATCGTACTGAACTATTTAAATCCAATCAAATCGAATATCCTGTTGGATATCGATATGAAGATTTAGGCACTACATTTAGATATCTCATGTGTTGTGAAAGAGTTGGTTTTATTGATAAACCTCTTGCGAATTATCTAATTGATCGGCCAAATAATATCTCTGGGGCTTCGGATAAGAAGATTAAGGATATTCTTAGTATGGTTGAACTTAATATTGGTTTCTATCAAAAGAATAATAAGTTTAATGATTATTATGAAGAACTTAAGTATCTTAGTTCAATTAATTGTTTAAATATGCTAAGAAAAGTTCCACTAATGGATGATTTAAATTTTGTGATTTCGTTTATTGATGATACATTTAAAGTATTAAAGAATAATTTTAAAGACTTCCCGAAAAGTAGTTATGGGTTAATGGATCTACCTCAAGCATCGATTTATTTCAATCCATTGAAGTTAAAACTTTATGTATATTACAAATATTTAAGTCGTAAATTTGGTAAGAAATAAGGGAGAAAATATGATTAATAAATTTTTAGAAAAAATTAATAAGGAAAAGTTTAAGCTAGTTTTAGCACTTATCGTTTTATTACAACCTATTATTAGTTTAGATTATCTAGCGTATGATTTTTTAAATCAATTTAATCTTCCACGAATTGCGACAGTTATTCATTTCTTAGTAATTCCTATTTGTATTCTTATCGGATTCTTATTATTTGAACATAATCGTGTACGTGCTTTTGTCTTATCGTTTGTGTATGGGTTTGTCGTATTGGTTTATTTCTATTTCCATACCAAGAATGCGATTTTGATTCGTAATGATTTGTATCTACCTAATAACTTTCAATTTAGTACATTTAAAGAGTTGTTTTATGTATTAACACTTATTATTCCATACTATCTTATTTATTTATTTTATATTGCCGATTTCTCAGAAGACTTAATCAAAAAAGTAATGATTGGACTATCGAGCACGATTTCTCTTCCAATTATATTGGGTAACTTGTTTCTGTTTGGTATGTCTACATATGATGGGTATACTAAGGCAAATATTTTTTATTGGTTCTTTGGAATCTATGATCGTTTTGATCCACGTAAGATTGCGTCAAAGTTCTTCTTTCAGAATGGGAATACAATCGGGATTGTATTGTTTATTATTCTTCCAATTCTTTATTATTTCTTAACTAGAGCACAAACTAAGAAAGATAAATTAATTTGGTATTTCATTATCTTTACTCAAAGTATTGCGATGGTTATGTTGTCAACGAGAATTGCGACCTATGGGGCACTTATTACTCCTATTGCGATTCTATTAATTATGATATTCTTCCATCTCATTATACGAAATGAGCAATTTACGCGTAATGTGGTTATATTTACAGCTTTAATTGCGATTATGATTGGGTTAATCATTCCGTTTAGTCCAGCGTATGTGAATATGCAAGTTGATCGTTCTAATAATGCGATTGTATTAGAAGATAATTATATTTTAGATGGTGGTCGTGATGAAGTGAATGAACAGCTTAAACAACCTAAAGCGAAATATGATCCAGCATATGTATATGCGTTTGAACAATATGGTATCAAGTCTAATTTAATATCCAGTGTTCCTAAAATTTATTTTATGGAATGGTATAAATATACGTATGATGCGAAGTTTTGGTTGGATCTAATGTTTAATTATCCACTTGAAGAACGTGCAAATGGTCGACAAGTCCAAACAATCTTTATTAAGTATAAATGGAGTGAAACTCCAAATCCAAGTGTAGATCATGCGTTAGGTTTAGGATATACCACAATCATGACAGGATCTTTAATTCTTGAGAGTGACTTTGTTCAACAATTCTATTCCTTTGGTTATGCAGGTTGGATGATTCTAATGAGTCCATGGCTAATCTTAGTTGGATATGGCGCTCTTGTGTTCTTGTTTAATTTAAAGAAGAATCTGAATTTTGGGACAGTTATCTTCGCAATGTCAGCCCTATTTGGCTTAGTAGGTGCATATGCCTCTGGTCATACATTGGATGAGTTCGTCAGTAATATCGTAATAGCGTTTGTGGTGGCGGTTCTATTAAAACGTTTACATTCAAAAGAAGCGTAATTTATAAGTACTATTTCGATAGTACTTTTTAATTGTAAATTGTCCATGTTTATATAGATTGAAAGTTTGAATTAGTCTATAATTCTTTTATGAGAAAATTTTTACATTACAGTTTAGATCTATGTTTACTGATCGTATCAGTACTCATGTTAGAATCTATTTTCCGATTATTTGTTGGGTTTAGAATAGTATCTCCAAGAGGAGTATTATTTACAATTTCGAGTGTTGTGTTTGTTTATTCATTAATGTATTTTTTTAGTTATAAAATACGCAAAATTCTAAGTGTACTATTCATATTATTTATAAGTCTATACTCATTTTCGCAGATTATATATTTTAGATATTTTTCTTCACTTTATTCAATTAATAAAATAGTACTTTTAACTGAACTTAATCTGTCACATCAGAGGTTTTGATGGAATTTGATGTGAAGATGTTAGCTATTTTTGTGCCACTTGTTTTATATCTTATCTCCTTGTTTGTGTTTAGAAATTTCAAACAAGAACCGATTGCGAAGAAGAAAACATCCGCATTTCAACTTTTGTTTCTAATTGCGTTTACACTTCAAATTCTGACGATGGTCACATTCGCAGAAGGAGATTGGAGCCAAAATGATTTCTATTTGTATCGTACATTCTATTCACGTGTACGTGCTATGGAACGTTTTGGAGTTAATAAGTATGTAGAACGTGATGTACAAATCTTTTTGGGTCAGTTGTTAAGAAGTTCAAGTCAAGATGATATCAACATGATTGATTCATACCTTAATACTAAAGAAGTTAATCGTACTGAGAATTCGTATACTGGTTTATTTGAAGGAAAGAATTTAATTTATATTCTTGCGGAGAGTTTGGATGAGTTAGCAATAGATCCTGAAATAACACCTAACTTGTATCGTTTAAAAACGGAAGGCTTGTATTTTAATAATTATTATTCCCCAGTTTATAATGCGTCTACTGCGGATTCTGAGTTTGTATTAAATACGTCTTTATTCCCGTCCATAGACTATGGTGTGGCGGCATATAATTATGGTAATAGTACGTATCCATACACCATTGCGAATGCCTTTCAAAAAGAGAACTATTTTACGAATTCATTCCATTCCTTCCATAGTTTCTTCTATAATCGTGAGAATATGCATACAAGTTTAGGTTACTCCACATTTTACGATATTGAGAAACTTAACTTGAATTATGATACAGAAGGTTGGCAAGAAGGTGTAGATTGGATTGATGATATAAATCTTATGCGTAATATGTTAAATGTATCGAGCCAAAAAGATCCTTTCTTTAGTTTTGTGATAACTGTCTCGGGTCATTTACCGTATAATGCAGGTCGAAGAGGGTTGATGGAGTATTTTAATCAACTCAAAGAATATGAGTATTTAGAACCATATACATTCT
The DNA here is from genome assembly GCA_021847325.1 of Bacillota bacterium. Lineage (GTDB taxonomy): Bacteria > Bacillota_I > Bacilli_A > Erysipelotrichales > Erysipelotrichaceae > UBA2212. The sequence goes on along the minus strand of JAJZTY010000028.1, from coordinate 10,470 downwards.
ATTTATCAGCTCAGAAGAAACTGGATGATTCAATCGGTTTATTGTTTGAAGAATTAGAGGCTAAAGGAATTCTGGATGATACAGTGATTGTGATTGCGAGTGATCATTATCCATATGGAATGGATACAGAATCACTAAAAACATATGGTTTTGAGAGTGGATATGATTTTGAAAAATATCGTGTTCCTCTTTTGATTTGGTCAAATGATATTGAAGCTCAAGAAGTTAATACAATAGTTTCAAGTTTAGATGTAGTGCCTACATTACTTAATCTATTTGGATTAGATCAGAATAATGTCTATTTTGGATCAGATGTTTTTGATGAAAATCATAAAGAGATTGTAGTTCTTAAGGATCGTAGTTGGGCAACGCCAAGTATTTATTATGATTCAAAATCAAATACAGTGATAAAGATGGATGAATCTCTAAGCCAAGAAATGGTGGATGAACAAGTTAAATTGAATAATGCCTATGTTTATGATTTATTTAATGTAGGTCAAAAGATTCTTACAACAGATTACTTTAGGGTGAGAGAATGAAAAAGAAATGGATTATTGGAATAAGTGTTATAGCTATTTTAAGTTATTTCGCTTATGAATATCTAAAACCACCTGTTATCATAAAACCTTGGCATGAGTATCAGTTTATTGCCCATGCGATGGGGGGTGTTAATAATGAGGATTACACTAACTCATTAGAGGCCTTTAAAGAAAATTACGATAAGGGAATACGCGTATTCGAAATAGATTTGTTAACATCGTGTGATGGTGAACTGATCTTATTACATGATTGGAAAGAATATAATGAGTTTAGTTTGAAACAACCGAGTCGAGAATATCAATGTAGCACAAAAGATGAATTTCTAAAATCTAAGATACATGGTCAATACACAAGTCTAAGTTTCGAAGATGTAATAAAACTTTCCAAGAAATATAAAGATACTTACTTTATCTTTGATACCAAAACATTTGATCTAGAAAGTTCCAAAGTTAGTTATGATAAAATAACCAATCAGATAAATCAATTAAATGCGGATATCAAACGATTTATTCCTCAAGCTTATACCTTTGAAATGTTTCAAATGTTAAAGAAAGAATACTCTTTCGAATCAATTATATTGACCTTATATCACATCATTTATGAAACAGATGGGACAAAGATTGCGGAATTCTCAAGAGACAATGAAGTAAAATATATAACCTTACATCAAAATGATGCATGGGCAGAGAGAGTCTTAAGTGATTTAAAAGATTTTAATGGGTATTGGGATTTAGGATTAAAATTCTATATACATACAATCAATGATCAAGATGTATTTCAAGATTTAATGGATAAGGGAGTTAGTGGAGTTTATACAGATTATCTACATTAAGAACTAGAAATAGTTCTTTTTATTCGATAAAAAAAGCGTTGAGATTCAACGCTTTCTTATGTTATGGAGTTGTAGTACCACCATCACCTGTACCTGTACCAGGATTAGGAGTAGGAGTGCTAGGACCTGTAGAGATTACAAATCGTATATCTGCATCTCCTTTAAACGTAATTTTAGGATTGCTAGCATTATATTTTTCAACTTCTACACCGTTCTCATAAAGGGCAACTGTAATAACTTTGCCAGTCAAAGTTGGGTCAGAGTTAGGTTCTTCAATAATATAACTTGAGAACTCTTTAAATAATTTATCCTTGTTTAATTGGAACCAGTTTTCAATATCTGTTTTTGTCCAAGTATTAAGGATGGTAAGGACATCAGTAATTTCTAATGTTGGATATGCTACAACTATAACTTCTATCTTTCCTGTCACATTCTTCAACTTAGTATATGCATCAACACTTTGGCTGATAACAGTATTTACATTTTCACGTTTGTAAGTTGATTCAGTCGTTTCTTTAAATGTAATAATATTACCATTCGCTAGATTCCAATCATTGACTTCTTTTCTTGTCATACCGATGAAGTTAGGAACGATACTCTTACATTGTTCATCTGTTCTATTTTCTACAATCTTACAATCAAGTTCACGTTTAATGATTTCGATGTTTAACTGCGTGATATTTGCGGTTTTTACACCATATTTAACACTTTGACTAATAACTTGATTATAGAGATAACTTGCGTCATATTTAGGATTTGTTTCCCAAATTTCAGTCACGTTTAATTTAATCCAACTACGTTTTTGAATCCATGCTTTAACATCTGCCAGTAACCATGGTTCGCTTTCTTTCGTCATAGAAGGCATAAAATCTGGTAGAGGATCATGAACCTCAGCTTCATCATAATAATCCTTAATAAAGTTTTCTCCATAATAAGGAGTATAAATATTGAATGTAAACGATTTATGATTAGTAGGGACATATGAATCTCCCATAAGATTACGATTAATTAAAGCTCTCGCATCCGCAATCGATCCATTATAAGGTTTATAGATTGAAAGAGGTAATTGTAGAGAATCATTGTATGCCCATGAGAAGTAACCTGATATACGATTATTCTTCATTTGAACGAAATAAGAATTATCTAACTCACTTGCATTCATTTCACCAATGACATAATTCGCAAGACCAGCTAACTGACTAATCGATAAATTCGTTTTAACATTATCGCCAGCCGATTCAGCTGCACTCACAAACGCATTGATATCACGAGTTTCAAGCAACTTAGTGAGTAAAGCACGAATAACTTGTTGTTGATTCAATTGACGTTGTAAATCACCACCAGGCATATTTTTACGTTCACGCGCAAAGGCAAGAACTTGTTCGCCTGTCATGAATTGTCCACCTTTTGCGATCCAAACGGTAAAGTGACCACGATCTTCACTGGAATCTTGTCCAACGAACTCAACTGGAGAATCAATCCATAGTTTACCTAAGCTATCCACTACATCTACAACTGCATCGAAGTTAACTTCTAAGAAATAATCCACTTTCTCATCGAGTAAATTACTAACTGTATCTAAAGTACATTGACGACTAATTTGTCTTGAGTGATTAATCTTATCTCGTGCTTGATCTGTATAACAACTAATCGGTACATAAGAATCACGCGCAATACTGGTAAGTGTTACTACCATTGTCTTAGGATTGAATGTCGCATAGATTAAGGTATCTGTTCGACCTCCATCATTACCCATTAATAATACAGAGAACGGTTCTTTACTTAAATCTTTTCGAACTGTTTCTTCACCTTCGATTTTAACTTTTTTACTAAACTCATGAACAACTTCTGTTTTATCTAAATATTCTTCGTATCCATCATTCGCAATAAACATGGAATAGTATTCTTTAGGTAGAGGGGCTACATCAATCTCACGACTGAATAATCCTAGTAACATATTATTGTATGTATCATATTTTACATAAGTCACATTGATATTTTTATCTTCTAATTCTTCAATCGCTAATGAATTACCTTCTAATACATTTTCATTATCGACGATCCCAAACTTCTTACCAGATACATCATCAATGGATGTAATCTTAGTATTATCATAGGTCACAAAGCTTGTACTAATATTTTCAACTACATCATCACTTACGATAACATTGCCAACCGCATTATTGATACGAACGATATAAATTAAAGCATATGAAGATATTCCAATTAAGACTACCAAGATTCCTGTCATAATCATCTCTAAAACTTTTTTCTTAGAGAACAATCTGACTAAGATAAAAACAAGAACGTTGATTAAGACCAACATCGCAATACCATATATAAATAAGGTATAACTTAAACTTAGGTATTGAAGGATATTAAAAACTGAAACAATCGATATAATCGCAAACAATCCAAACAAGATTAAGTTGATGAATTCATTTGACTTCGACTTTAAATTGACTTTTTTCATATTATTCTCCGTAGTAACGGTAGATCTCAATCTTACCATCACGATCGATTAAACTAAACTCACCAGATGTTTGATAACCCGTTGTATCAAAACCCTCTTTTTGAACATACGTCCAAGATGCGGTCACATAGAAAGATTGATACATTTGACCATTATATTCAATCTTCGCATTAAAATCAGAGAATGTAATCTCAACATTTTCAACTTCTAATAGATTTTCAGCACCGATTGTTTGAATGTTATAACTTAAATCACGATAAAAGAAATCCTTAGCGTAATTATAGATATTTACGATCTCAGGTTGATAGACATATTGCATACCACCAATATCATATGTACCTTTTTTATTAGACCAGGTATAGAAATCAGCCACATAATTCTTCACAACACTACCAGCATACTCTTGTGGAGTTCCTTCATTTTCAATCACATCAGATAATTCAGTAAAGATGAGTTTCTGATACTCAGTTGCGTTGGAACTAATCTCATATAATACTTCGCCTTCCGCATTTTTGATTGTATTCGAAAAGTAGTCCCTTTGAAGTTCAAAAAATGTGAGTGCGACGATTATAATCATGAGTGATAGAGTTACAATTAATCCGATTATTAATAGTTTATTTTTCTTCATGTCAGCCCTTATTTTTTCTTAAAAGTCTAGTATTAGATTAGACTATCATAAGTATATCAAGAATAACATTAATTTTGCATTTATTTTTTGCGTGAACACACACTCATTCATTCTATTAAAAAAAACTTACATATGATAAAATCATATCGATATGAACAAGAAACGAATAACTCCCATACTAGGGCTTACTTTAATTGCGTTAGGATTAGTTTTACTTATGATTTCTCCCTATTTAATCAAAGGATTACCGTTTGAGTATGGTGGAGACTTAAAACCAACTTATTTTCCGTATTATACTGAATTTAGATCACTCATAGGACAATTTATTAAACAGGGACAACTCCCATTTTATTCATGGAATCTTTTCTTAGGCAATAATTTCTGGGCAAGCAAGAGTTTTTATATGTTAGGAGATATTTATTATTACTTCTCCTTACTCTTTAATGTCCATTTTTATGATATTTTCAAAATACAAACAATCGTAAAACTCGTTATTTCTACCCTAAGTATGTATGCTTTACTTCGATATCTAAAAGCATCTCAAATCGCATCCTATATATTTGCGTTATGTTTTGGATTTAGTAGTTGGGTCATTTTCTTCTTAGGTCAGCCTATGTTTGTATCAGCGTATAGCTTTACACCATTATTCTTCTTAGCGGTTGAAATCTATCTAAGAGAAAAGAAAATTACCTTATTTATACTTATCACTTCCTTATTATTATTAACGAACTATTATATGTTCTTCTCTTTATCCTTTTTTACACCTTTCTATTACACAGCACGTTATTATGCGATACGAAATGGATTTAAGGATTTTATCAAAGATACAGCTTGGCTAATTGGTGTATACTTTGTGGCTGTATTAAGTACGATGGTATTAATCCTTCCATCATTTATCAATATTATTCAGAATGATCGTGTAGGAACATTCTATCTTGCCTTCTTCTTTGATCAACCTGAAATATATTTCCATCAACTTCAAGCATTATTTGTGCCAAGTCAAAACGTGATATACCAAGGATATAATGTGTTTGAGACTGGATCCCATGTCACACGTGAATTATGTTTATGGGCAGGATCAATTACATCCTTATTACTTCCTCAGTTTATTACGGATAAAGATAAATATTATAAATATTCCATGTTGGGTTTGTATATCTTTATGTTTTTACTTTTAATTATTCCAAGTGGAAATATGATGATTCTTGGATTTAGTAGCCCTAGTTTTAGATGGACCTATTTATTTATTATTGTGAACTTAATCAATGCGTCACGATATTTAAGTAATTTTGAGTTAATTAATACGCGTAATCTCAAATATACATTAATCATCATCTCTATTATATTAATATTTAATGTACCAATTAGTATGTTTGTGAGTGGTACTTTAGATACATTCTTTGAGAATATTGGGTTATTTTATTTATCACTTGTATCCTTATTTACTTTCTTATTAATCTATTTCGTAATTAAATTAAACAAGAAATGGTTAATGACAGGATTGCTTATACTCACAATTATTCAACTTGCGGCTCACAATACTTGGTTAATTGGATTCAGACGATTAAATGAGAATTCTACTTGGGAATTTGTGGATCGTGCAACACATGTATTACAGGCTAATCCTAATGAATTAAATAGTTATTTAAATAGTTTAAGTGACTCTAATTACAGTGAATTCTATCGTGTTTATATTCCACATGATAGTTTATATTGGTCATACAGTCATAATCATAATCTTCATTATCAACTTAAAGGATTAATGACCTATGATTCAACCTATGCGCCATCGTTCAATGATATGAAGAAGTTAGCTCCAAGTGTTAAGGATTTCGAAAGTGATTGGATCTTTAATATTAAGGATGCGGAAATAGTTAACTTCTTAAGTACGAAGTATGCGATTGTGGTCAGTGCAGAAGAATTACCACATACGAATTTCAAATTGATACAAGAAAATTATCAAGGTTCTCTATTAGTGTATGAGAATTTGGATTATAAATCCGTTGGTGAGTTATTTACGGATGTAGTCGCATTTAATGATGTGATGGATTTGAGTGAAGAAAATCGATTAACCTATCTTAATACGTCTGTCATCGCAAAGGGTTCTGATATTGAAGAAATTAGATCATTATTAGGAACATCTACAGGACAATTAGAACATATTGATTATCATAATAATTATTTCTATGGTGATATTACGACAAGCGAAAAAGGCTTCATGATACTTAAGATTCCATTCGATTCAGGATGGGAAATCAAAGTGAATGGAGTTGTAGTGGATAAGTATCAAGTGAATGGTGGATTTATCGGTATTCCTGTTCAATCAGGATACAATGAAGTGGTAATGAATTTTATTCCATCTGGATTTAAATTAGGACTTATCTTAAGTATAGTTGGAATTCTAATGTCAATAGGACTTATTGTGTTAGAAGTTCGACGACTTAAAAAGGAGAAAACTCATGAAAATTAATGCGAATGTATTAGATCGTCAATACTTTATGCACCAAAAAGAATATGAAGATAAAGTGTTGGATGTCTTACGTAGTGGATACTATATCCTAGGAAATGAAGTCAAAGAATTCGAAAAGGAATTTGCGAGTTATATTGGTTCAAAGTACTGTGTTGGATTAGCCAATGGATTAGATGCCCTATGGATTTCCATTAAGTTATTGGGAATCAAAGAAGGGGATGAAGTCCTTGTTCAATCGAATACTTATATTGCGACTGTAATGGGGATTACAATGAATAACGCAACTCCTATATTCATTGAACCGAATGAATTCCATAATATGGATGATTCAAATATTGAATCTTATATAACACCTAATACAAAAGCAATTTTAGTCACACATCTTTATGGTCAAGCGACTAAGATGGATAAGATTCTTGAAGTCTGTGAGAAGTATAATCTTAAACTCATTGAAGACTGTGCACAATCACATGGATCCATGTATAACAAACAAATGACGGGCTCCATTGGATATGTAGGATGTTTTAGTTTCTATCCATCTAAGAATTTAGGCTGTTTCGGTGATGGTGGAGCGATTGTGACCAATGATGAACAATTTGCGGAAAAGGTTAAAACCTATCGTAATTATGGTTCGCAAAAAAGATATTACAATGAAACGATTGGGACGAACTCTCGTTTAGATGAATTACAAGCTGCATTATTACGGGTTAAATTGAAACATATCAATGAATTAACTCAAGAACGTGAACAACTTGCACAAAGATTACTCAATGAAGTAAAGAATCCATTAATCGAATTACCAAAGGTAGATCAAGATTGTACACATGTTTGGCATTTGTTTGTCATTCAAACCGACCTTCGTGAAACGTTTATGGATTATTTGAGTAAACATGAAATTCAAAGTTTAATTCATTATCCTATCCCTCCACATCTTCAAGAAGCATACTCTGATTTAGGGTATAAAGTGGGTGATTTCCCAGTAAGTGAACGCTTAGCAGAACGAGTTTTAACGATTCCGTTGTATAATGGAATGACAAAAGAAGAGATGGATTATCTAATCCAAACAATTAATCAATTCAAAGGATAAAATGAAACTTCGTAAACTGAATGTTAAAGATATTCCAGGAATGATGGAATGGATGCAAGATGTGGATATTAGCCGACAATTTAGAGCGGATTTTTCACATTATACAGAAGATAAAATCAAACATTTTATTGATCAAGCTCAAGATTTTACATCCCATCGTCATTATGCGATTGTGGATGAAAATGATGAATATCTAGGCACAATCAGTTTGAAAGAAATTGATACAATTAATATGAAGGCAGAATATGCGATTGTTTTACGTCGTAAAGTGATTGGGACTTCGATTGCGAGTGATGCGACACATCAAATATTAAACATCGCATTTAACGAATTGATGCTTAATAAAGTTTATCTTAATGTTTTGGCAATGAATAAACGTGCGAATCGATTTTATCAGAAGTTTGGGTTTGTTTATGAAGGCACATTTAGACAAGATATCAAGATTGAAAATGAATTATATGATTTAAACTGGTATAGTATATTAAAGGAGTCTTATGAATCAATGGATTAATTTAAAAGAATTTGGGGATCAAAGAGGGAAGTTAGTATCCATTGAAAACTATCATCTTCCATTTAAAATGGAACGACTTTTTTACATTTATGATACAGATAATAGTGCTATTCGTGGTAATCATGCCAATCGGAATAGTTCTTTTGTGTTTGTATGCATTACTGGTGCGTGTGATGTTTTAATTGATGATGGAGAAAGTCGAGTAACTTATCATTTAGATTCTCCGGATAAAGCACTTTATTGTCCAAAGGGATCTTGGAAAGAAATGTTTAATTTTAAACAAGGGACGGTATTATTAGTGGTTTCTGATCAACCATTTGATAATTCTGAATATATTAGAGATTACACAGAATTTAAGGAGTATTGTAAGAACCATGGCTAAACTATCGATTATTATCCCTGTTTATTTTAATGAGATGAATCTACATGACTTATACGATGATTTGAAATCAAAGGTTTTGTGTAAGTTAGATGCGTATGAATTGGTGTTTGTGGATGATGGTTCACAAGATTCTTCGTATACAATCTTAAAAGAAATCCAAGCAATGGATCCCAATGTAATGTTGGTTAAACTATCCCGTAATTTTGGGTCACACTCTGCGATATTAGCTGGATTGATCCATTCAACGGGTGATTGTGCAGCGATGAAGGCAGCGGATTTACAAGAACCGTCTACGATGATTCTTGAGATGTATGAGAAGTGGTTAGCAGGGAATAATGTCGTATTAGCGATTCGTAAAGATCGTCAAGAACCTTGGGTTCAGAAAACGATCTCTAATTTATATTATAAAGTGATGCGTAAAATAGCGTTAAGTTCAATGCCGGATGGTGGATTTGATTGTTTCCTCATTGATCGAAAAGTTATTAAAGTACTTGAATTGATGGATGAAAAGAATTCGACCTTAATGGGACAAATCCTTTGGGCAGGGTTTAAAACAGATGTCATCTATTACACACGTTTACAACGTGAAAAAGGTAAGAGTCGTTGGACATTATCAAAAAAGATTAAACTATTTGTCGATAGTATATTAGCGTTTAGTTATTTCCCAATTCGTTTTATTTCTACGATGGGTATTTTAACATTCTTCGGAACGATACTATGGTTGTTGTATATTTTATACGCAAAGATGTTTATTGGGATTGAAGTTGAAGGTTGGACAACCTTAATGATAACAAACCTATTCTTCTATGGCTTGATTCTATTAACTCTTGGAATCATTGGAGAATATCTATGGAGAGCATTTGATGCGGCTCGTCATAGACCTTCTTATATCGTAGAAGAATGGATAGAACCAAAAGGAGCTAAACATGAATAAGTATGATGTGATTGTGGTTGGATGTGGTTATGCTGGTGCCGTGAGTGCTGAGCGTTTTGCGTCCATAGGTAAATCTGTTTTAGTGATTGACAAACGAAAAGAAATTGCTGGGAATATGTTTGATTATAAGGATGAAAATGGGGTTAATGTGCATAAATATGGACCTCATATTTTCCATACCAATCGATTAGAAGTTGTGGAGTACTTATCCAACTTTACAGAATGGTATCCTTATGAGCATCGTGTATTGGGTTATGTCGATGGACAATTTGTGCCAGTTCCATTTAATTTAAAGTCCATTGAGATGTGTTTTGATGAAAATACAGCCAATGAAATGAAGAAAGTACTTATTGAAACCTATGGCATGGAGAAGAAAGTAACCATTCTAGAATTAAAGAAACATGAGAATGAGATCCTAAAGAAATTGGCGGATTTTGTGTACGATAAAGTGTTTAAAGACTATACGATGAAACAATGGGGTTTAACAGTAGATGAACTTGATCCAATGGTCACGAATCGTGTTCCTGTTCATATCTCATACGATGATCGTTATTTCCAAGATAAATACCAACAAATGCCTAAAAACGGTTATACAAAGATATTCGAAAAGATG
>JAJZTY010000155.1 GCA_021847325.1 Bacillota bacterium | reverse complement strand
AAACATAATATGGGTATTTGTCTGTACAATTGTGTGCTTAATCTCTAAACTTAACTTAGGAGGATTAACATGAAAACATTAGAATTAAATAATAAAGTTATTATTCCAATTATTGGGACTGGAACGAATACCTTCGGTAAAGCTAATAATGACTATATGGGAGAGATTAATCACAATACTACTGAACTAATAGATGCATTAAATGCAGGATATACTTTGATTGATACGGCAATCTCATATCGTAATGAAAGTGTCGTTGCGCTTGGGATAAAGCAATCTGGAGTTGATCGTTCTAAACTCTTTATTACATCAAAAATACCAGCAGATGAGGTGTATACCAAAGATGAAGAAAGTATTAAGAATGCAGTTGAATCAAGCTTGAAGGCATTGGATACGGAGTACATTGATTTATATTTACTCCATAGACCACTCGAGAAAAATGAAGACAATGTTCGAGTTTGGAAAGAACTTGAGAAGTATGTTAAGAAGGGAGTTCTTAAGTCGATTGGTGTATCTAACTTCAAAGTCGATCAACTCGCATACCTTTTAGAACACTGTGAAATCAAACCAACGGTGAATCAAATTGAGTCACATCCAGGTTTATGGAATGATGAGATTATCGAATATTGTCTAAAAAATGATATTATTCCTGAAGCATGGAGTCCACTTAAGCGTATTCCTGAAGCTTCTATGGAAGTACTAAAGACATTAGGATTGAAATACAATAAGACATGGGCACAAATTGTATTACGTTATCAAATCGAACGAAATATAATCGTAATTCCTAAGTCACACAATAAAGAACGTCAGATTGAGAACTTAAATATCTTTGATTTCTCATTATCAGATGAAGACAAACAATTAATCAAGACATTATAAAAGAGAGAAACACCATTCTCTCTTTTTTAGAATAAACTTGTTTGAATCGATTGATCTTCCCAATGAAGCTCTAATTGTTTTAAGTTTCTAAAATCATTTAACATCGCATTCCCGTTCTCTAAGTATTGATTTACATACTTCTCAGGAATAAACAAAGGAACGCGAGAATGTAATTCTTTAAAAGATGTATGAACTTCATCGGTTATAATACTAAAATTATTTTCTTCATCATAGATGCCAGCCATATATAACGGTTGATCATTCATTTCTTTGACCAAGAACTTCCGTTTATCCTTATCCCATTCATAAAACCCATCCGCTTTAATCACACATCGTCTTGTTTTAATATGCTCCTTAAAGAAAGGGGAAGTCTGAACCGTTTCACTTCTCGCATTAATCACAACACCCTTGGTATCCCAACGAGCATGACCCCAACGAGCTACCATCGGTTTTAAATCCTTCTTTAACACAATCGTTTTCTGAGATGGATAAACCACATTCAAAGCTAAATCACTTGTATCTTGAAGCTCTAATTCATTCAACCAAGCTTCAACTTCATCATCTTTTTCTTGTTTAAATAAATATCTTCCACACATATTAGAACTCCTTTTTCTCGATAAACCATCGATCATCTTCTAAGTAAAGATAACGACTCTGACCATGAATGAAACAGGTATAACGAATCCCCGTACCACCCGAAATCGTAGAAGCTGCACGCGTTATCTGACTAATTTTATCAATACTATATTTAATACCATTATGCCATAAAATAGCCAAAGGTTTTAATTTACCATCTTTACTATTTAATACAATCACATCCACATATGTTTTCATCTAACATCACCCCTTAAAATAAGACTCAGGAAAAATAACATGTTCCTGCTTAGGATTAAAACCACTCAAAACTGTATCCTCCAACATCAATAATCTCTGTACTGCATTAAATCCATAACGCTCACGAATCTTCTCAATCGTTGTCTCCAATGAGAGCTTCTTTTGTTTAGTGATAGGATCTTCAAATAGATTCAATTGTTCAGATTTAGACTCTAACACCAAATCCGTTGCCTTAATCCCAATACTTCTGAGGGAAATACTAAAATCCACATTCTGACTAAACAAATCCAACGCAACCTTCGCAATTGTATCACTCAAATTCGTCGCCTCAGCCATCTTATGTTGGCGTGTAAATCCTTGTAAATTCACATCTCTCACGCCAATCGCAATCGTATACGCCATTAAATGAGCTTCCTTTAAACGAGCCGCTACACTTTCCGCTAGAATGTACGCAATAATCCGTACATCTTCCATATTCTTTAAATCCTTTGGTGCGGTTGTACTATTTCCAATCGATTTAACCTGTGGTTCATAATGATGAACTAAAACAGGACTACTGTCTTGCCCACTCGCAAAACGATGTAAATATTCTCCCCATTTACCCAAACGACGCTTCAAAATCTGAGGATCATAATTCGCACAATCCCCAATCGTATATATTCCTATGGTATGGAGTTTCTGAGTCGTAGCACGTCCAACATAAAGTAAATCCTCTACTGGCAAAGGATATACAATATCCTTCATGTTCTCACGTGTAATCTCAGTCGTCGCATTCGGTTTTTTATAATCAGACCCTAACTTCGCAAATACCTTATTAAAACTAACCCCAATTGAAGCTGTAATTCCAACTTCTCTATAAATTCTCTCACGAATACTATCCGCCAATTGATGAGGCGTTTGGTTAAATAAATGAATACTATGTGTCAAATCCAACCAAACTTCATCAATCCCAAAGGATTCAATCTGATCCGTATAATCTTCATATATTTTCTTTACTAATCGAGAAAATCTTAAGTACAATGAAAAATTAGGCTTCACAATCACTAAATTAGGACACTTCTGCATCGCTTGCCATAAAGCTTCACCCGTTTTAACACCTGTTTTCTTCGCCAATTGATTTTTCGCTAGGATAATCCCATGTCGCTTCTCAATATCACCGCCAACAGCTAAAGGGACATTTCGATATTCAGGGTTGTGTAAACATTCTACCGATGCATAAAAGTTATTTAAGTCGCAATGAAATATGATTCGTTCCATGGTTTTCCTCCTTAATCTTATTTTACTTGAATTATATTCAAGTTACAAGTTCTACTTGAAAATAATTCAAGTATCTTTTATACTAAGAGTAAGAATATGGACTTCAAAGAAAAAATCAAAACATATCGTAAAGATCGAGG
>JAJZTY010000154.1 GCA_021847325.1 Bacillota bacterium | reverse complement strand
AGAATCCAATAAATTAATTAAGGTTTCAATTGATTTATCCAACTCCATAGCCTTTGATTTGTATCGCATAACATTCATTGGTAAATCCGGATAAAGAGCACTTATTTGGTCAATATACCGATTTCCAAGTGTACTATCGACATCATATGGAAAGTGTGTTGAAGAAGTAATGATATAAGAGAAAAATTTCTCTTGATTACCATAAATCTTAAATGCCTCTTCCATTAAATTGACATCACTTGGCCAACCTTTAAGCGTTTTAATTTCCAAATCATCATTGTTGTAAAATTTAGTACTTCCTAAATTGACGTGTAAATCCGTTCGTTGATAAAATTTATCAGAATAATTATGATAAGACGAACTAAAATAACCTTCATTGTTAAAGAGATTAAAGATACTCGTTTTGTATGTGTTATTGGTATATGTGTTTGGTGAACATATACCAGTTCGTGGGATCAATGATGTTAATCCAATAAACTCACTTTCACCGGTTGCGCATGAAAATTGCGGAGAAAAGAAATGATCAAAGAAGAACCCATCTTGGGTCAATTTATATAATGTTGGTGTTAATTGTTCATCAATCGCCATAAAATCAAATGCCTCAACCATGATATAGACTAAGTTTTTATCCTTAAATAGTCCAGTATACTCATTTTTTGGTGTAATTGGGCGATTCATTAAATATTCATCTATGAGCTTTATAGTCTCATTGGACTCATTATTCATCTTTTCAATCCAAGTTGTGTCATCAAATACTCTTTCATAACTTGGTTCACTAATAATTATGACTTCTTCTGGAATTATTTCGATAATCTCTTCACTTTCTTTTGTGCCTAAAAGTAAATTTCGTGTATCACGAATTATAAATCGTGATAATCCTAGTTGATTTAAACTTAAATCCGCAATATAAGGATTATCATAAAGTTCTTTAACTTTTATAGGTAAAGTATCTTGATTAAACCAATTAAGTGATAAAATCCCAACATAATGAATCACAAATACTAACACCGATGGAAGTATTAATTTCTTCCAGTTATATTTATCTTTAAAATGTTTCGATAATTTAACACTTACAATTAAGAATAGAATAAATGGTAAAAATACAACACAATTTTCAAGTTTAATGTACTTTGTAAAGTCACTCGCATAATCATTTACTCTCGATGCCATTGAAAAGAAAAGTCTAAATGAGTAATTTGCATTCATATATAAACGATAACTTACTTGAGTTAATGCGATGAATGCGATAAAAAATAAGCTAAAACTTAATATAAATAATTGTAATTTCTTGGGTAATAAACTAGATACGACAAAAATCCCAAGTGATACACTTAGTGAAAATAATAGAATTCGTACGACATGAGCATCATAAATATTAAACTGGTTTAACCAACGGAATAAAAGTTCAATGGATATAAAACACAAAACGTAAAGAATCCCTAAAAATAACTTACTACGCAAAATTTTATTCATTTTACCTCAATTACTTCTGATTCATCACAACACCAAGAATAACTAATGTTTGATATCCTTCCAAGCCGTCATCTTCAGATACATCAATTGTATAAGTATAACCATCTAATTCACCATAGGAAGTAAATGAATCTTCGAGAATCGTTTCCATCTTATTTTCTGCATTTCGAAATACATTTTTATAAAATTCCATTACTACACTAACCTCATCTTTTGAATAAAACATGATGGTGAATGTTTGGTTGGATTCAACAACACTATATAAATGACTATTCGGATAAATAGGCACTAAATCATTCGGATATGACTCAGGTATACTTAATTCTACACCCTTAACATCTTCATCAATTCCGATTGTTGGATTTTCATCTATTGGCTCTTCTTCTTTCGAACAAGCACTTAAACTCATCAAAGAAATAAATATCACCAATAAAATCAAAAATAGAGTAGATCGTCGCATAATAACTCCTTTCTGTTTATTTTTAAACACAGGCTTATCAATATCAACATCTTCTAATCAAATCATATGCCACTCTTTTCATTTCGTCAAATAATGTAAATAATGATAAAATAAAACATATGAACAATAAACATTACCCTTGGATTGATCGAATTAAGTATTTGGTTTCGTTTCTAGTTTTGGTTATACATTTTAGACCTTTATCAGACTATAATCCCATCATTGATTTTAGTTCAGCACAGATTGTTTCAAGAATAGCTGTTCCTTTTTTCTTTATTAGTTCAGGCTATTTTTTAGGTGTTAATGGCTTAAGTAAAGAAAATGCGAATAAGTCGATTAAAAAGAATTTCAAATTGTATTTAGTATGGACCGTTTTATATTTACCTATATCAGTCCTATTTTTTATGCCTGTATTCGGTAATATAATCGTTAACTTTACTGTATTAGGATTTTATTATCATTTATGGTTTATTCCTGCATTACTCTTTAGTCTTGTCGCAATGTATTTCCTAAATAAATATTTAAAACCTCTTACCATTACGATAATATCATTTATATTCTTCTGTGTTGGTGTGTTTGGAGATGCCTATTATGGATTATTGCCAAAAGGAATTCTACTAGATCTTATGAATCAATTTCTTCAGATATTTAGAACGACACGTAATGGTTTATTCTTTGGATTATTGTTTGTCGCATTAGGATATTTGATACAAAAAACACAGATTCAAGATAGAATCCGTGTTAAATATGCTTGGATAGGGTTTATTCTAAGTTATAGTCTGATGTTTGTCGAAATGGGATTACTTATGACATATACTGAACCATTTGAATATAATATGTACTTTAGTATGATTCCAACAACATTCTTCTTACTTGTGCTTTGTTTACACTATCCTTCAGAAACAAGTGGGCAGGATTATCGCATTAAATCAGGTGTAATCTATTTCTCACATTTCTTAGTGTATTACTTTATGTATGGATTATTTAGTTTATTGAATCTAAACTTTATCTTAAGTTCAAGTATTGGAAGATATAGTATTGCGGTTATTGGTTCAATATTATTTTCAAATTATGTATTAAGCCAAAAAAAGAAAAATAAAAAGTGGGCTAGTTACTTAATTTAATTGATTGTATATGGTTAAAATAGATTGGCACTCTTGTATCATAAGTTTTACATTT
>JAJZTY010000153.1 GCA_021847325.1 Bacillota bacterium | reverse complement strand
CATTAAATACAAGAGTTATAAATCCAAACACTGCCACAATAAACAAAGGCCAGAAAATCAAATTAAACATTGAATTTGGGTCAATGAATAATGTAAGTATTTCAAGTGGGAATCGACTGTAGAGGGTTAAGGTTAAACTTGAGAATGCAGATATCACAAAGAAAACCATTAATACTACATGTATTAAATTATATTTCTTCACCTTGAACCAATTCTCTACGAGTTTAATAAACGATAAACCAGAGAATACTAATACAAGATAACGATGTTCAATGAATGTAAATCGAATGAAATTAGAATAATTAAAGATGAGTTGGTCAAAAATGGATAACTCCACCCATGCACTGTGATCACGAATCAAACGAGCACTTGCCCCAGGCGATAATCTTAATAGTATAATTCCAATCAAGCTCACCACAAAGAATGAGATATAAGACATTGGAATACTACGATCTCTATAATACAAATAGATAAGAATTAAGATATTCCCAAAAACTAATAATACGGCCGCATTTTCCATCATTAAACAGGATACAAACAGAATGACCCATAAAACAGGAACCATTAACTTATTAATTCGACTATACTTTTCAATATTCTTAAACACAACCGAGAAATAGAATAGACTCAAAGCCAAAGGAATTAGATAGGTTGTACCCATTAACCATGTATAGGTTTCCATACGTAATTCATCCTTAACACTTAGAATTAAGAATAGAAGAAGTAATGATGAAACGATACTATTCTTTAAACCAACAATCTTCAAAATAGAATAGAAGATTAATCCAAACAACCCAGCATTCAAGAAATTCCATAACCATTTATTCGGAGTCACTAAGAATCCATAGAGTTCACTAAAGAATCGTCCTGACCAGGTAAAGTAAAACTCATAAGCCAACTGAAATGGATTATGTTTCATACCATTTAAGGCATAGCCCCAATCATCTCCTGCAAGAGGTGTTTTAGAGGAGATATAATAGATAAATAAGAAGATAAAACTTGTAAAGATGAGTGTATTATTGTTTTTTATAAAGGAAATGAATCGTTTAATTTGATGTGTCATAGTAACCTCAATATCTTAAATTACTATACCATACAAACAGAATCAGTTAAATAAAGGGATTAATCCAATCCTATTATGGTAGTTATTCCTTACACACTTTGTGTATAATAAGTAAAGATGTTTGAATAAATGTGAAAACGAGGGACATATGTCAATTAAGCGTTTAATACAAATGGGAATTAATGGAATCTATGGATTTCTTATTTCTCTGATTCTTATCTCTCTACTTCAATATACCAATGGATCGAATGATCTCGTTAATCTTATTCCGTTTGAGAATTGGTTTGTGTTATTAATTGTGTCAGTTCTGATGAGTGGACTTATTTATTTGATTCGTTCTAAGAATATAAACCTATCTATAACATCAAAGAAGATGAAGCAGATATTAATCCTATCAAGTATTATTGTATTCATCATACAAATCTTTTTTGCCTATCAAATTTATTTCTATACTGGATGGGACGCAAGTGCAGTGCGCAATGCGGCATTCTATTTTATTGAACATCCTCAAAAAATTGCGCAATATTTTAATTATTATTTCTCTTATCATACTAATCAAACGACAATTACTGTTTTCTTAGGCTTAATCATGCGTTTTTTTAATATGCTTGGTGTAACCAATGTCTATTTTGGGACTATTGTGTTTAGTATTCTATCTGTTAATCTAACTACCTTATTTATCTCATTAAGTATGAATCAATTCATTGAGAATAAGTTAAATGTCATTCTAGGTTTTCTTTTATGTACCTTCTTATGTTCATTCTCTCCATGGATTACCATTCCTTATTCAGATACCTATATGATGTTTTTTGCGAGTTTTGCGTTCTATCTTTATTTAAATCTAAAAGGTAAATCATCGGATTTACTTGTTTGGTTTATCATCTTTAGTAGTATTTTTATCGGTAGTTTAATCAAACCTCAAACCTTGATTATGGGGATTGCGATTCTATTGTATGAATTCACCTTCAAGCGTAAAGATACACTTAAACAAGAATTCATAAGACTCATAAGTGTCAGTTTAATCGTTATTCTTACTTTCTTTTTATCTTCCCAACTCCAAAAATCATTGGTCGAAATGGGACAATTTAAACAAGATCCAGAGTATTCCTTTACCTTACCGCATTACTTAATGGTTGGATTGAATCCTGATAGTTATGGAGCGTATGTTGCAGAGGATGCGGAAGTATCATATGGTCAGTTTACCGTAGAAGATCGTGAAGCGAAGAATTTTGAAATAATCAAAGAAAGAATTGAATATCTCAATCAGAAAGGTTGGATATCATTCTTAGTTAATAAAGCTGTCGTAAACTTCAATGACGGTAGTTTTGCCTGGGGTCGTGAAGGAGATTTCTATCAAGAAGTATTTGAGAAAGATAATCTTTTTGCGAATGCCTTAAGATCCTATTTCTATCATGATGGGGATTCTTTTGAAAGTTTCTTATTGTTAAGGCAAATATTGTGGATGATTGTGTTAGCTCTTATGGCTACTTCTCTCTTCAATCGTAAGAAAGATGAAGAGATATTTGTTCAGATCATCTGTATTGGTATTATCTTATTTAACATGATCTTCGAAGCTAGAGCTCGTTATCTTTTTGCCTATGTCCCTTATTTTGTGTTGCTTGCGACATTATCGTTTAATGATTTGGTCATGTCTAAGACTATATTTCTACATAAAAACAAAAAATAATGACACAATTATTTAACATAATCATGATAGAATTAAAACATTGACAATAAGAGTTATTAATTAAGGATGAATTATGTTTTCAATACAAAAGTTTAAGTTTATATGGATTAATGTAATATTTACACTTTCCTATTTAATCCTATCGATACAATATATACGATTAGATGATCTAGCACTCAAACCAATCTTAATCATTCTATTCTTTTTAAATGCGTTTATTCTATGTTTTCCTAAAAAGACTAGAATTGGGATACTATTTATCTTAATCGCATTGGCATCCACTTATTTTGGGATACAAACGATATTTTATCGTTCATTCAATCAATATGGAATGATCACAACCGCATTATCTGTTCAATCGAATATGTTTAAGTT
>JAJZTY010000152.1 GCA_021847325.1 Bacillota bacterium | reverse complement strand
TTCTTCTTCATCATCATCTGGTTCATTTGAACCTTTGTTCATATTCTTAGTTTCAACTTTTAATTCTGCTTGTATTTCTAACATTTGTTCGAATGTTGCGACTTCAAGTCTTAAGCGATATTGTGTCGCATCGAATCCACCTAATTCTAATTTAGCTAATGTTTCTTCAAGACGTAGTTTTAGTTTTTCTTGTTTTTCAAGTGTAATATTTGAACGATTACTTATCTTATCCTTATTCTCAGGATCACTAAAGAATTCTTTAGCACTTAAGAATGTACCATCTTCTTGTAAAACATAACCATTAATGACATAGAGTCCTACAGGAATATTCTTACCTTCTGCTTCAAATTTCTCACGTTGTGTTGCCTTAATTTGAACGATATTGAGAGATTGTAAGAATTCACTATCACGAACCTTTTGACCGATTTCTTCTTCAAGTTCATCTTGTTCATCTTCATCATCTTCAAGTGAAACAGTTGATACAACGACATAATCTTCTTCTAAATCATTCACATCAATAAATCCTGCTTGTGCTGCTCTACGTATAATTTCTTCTACAACATCTTCGACAGGTTCATCTATTAGGTCTGATACATCAATTGTCTTCGCATCATCATTTAACGCTTCTATTTCAACTACATTATTATTACGATTAACAGATAACTCAAAACTAGGGTTAATATCAACTCCAACTAACATCACAACTTCTTCATCTCTCGCAATATCATTTTGGTTTAATCCAAACCATACCGCAAAGATTAAGGTAAAACTTAAGGCTAAAAGCCCAATAACTTTTTTCATCGGTGTTCCTCCAAAAAGTGTTTTGGACTTCATGCCATATGATTCAGCTTGTATACGAGTTAACATATCATCTTGATTAAACGCATTCTTTTGGATACTTTTTTCTAGCTTGTTCATACTCACCAAGTCCTTTCACTTCTATAGAGTAACTTATTGGATAATTAGACGAAAATTCATTTAAATTTATCTCTTAGTTGTCTAATCGCATTCTGACAACGACTCTTTATCGTACTTTCTGGTATTTGATATCGTTCAGATATTTCTCTAAAGTTTAATCCAAATCGATAGTAATCAATCAGAATATGTTGATCTAAATCAGATAATGTCTTTACTTCATTCCATATTTCATCCAAAGTAGACCTCTCTAATACATTAAATTCTAAGTCATTTTCATCCTCTATCGATTCAAGTAAATATTCATCTTTAATTAGAGTAGTCTCAAATGTTTTATCTTTATAATAAAGAGAAAGTTTATTATTCGCTATTTGAATTAAGTAGGCTTGTACATTGTCTACTTTCTTTCCCTTGGATGAAATATATTTATAAAAATCAATGTAAATTTCTTGTACGATATCTTGCGCATCTTCCAGTTTCGCAACCTTAAAATAGACATGTTTACTCAATGTCTCAAATGTCGCATTGTATATTGTTTCAAATTCTTCTTTATGATTCATAACGCTCCTACACATACTATAGAGTGATTTTTTACAAGAATCGACTAAAAAAAGTAGAATTAATCTACTTTTTGTTCATTTATCAACTTATAAACCTCTTCTTCGGTTGGGAGTGCTTCTTGAGCTCCAATCTTTGTGGTAGTAAGAGCACCCGTCGCATTCGCTATTTTGAGTGCTTCTTTTAGATTCAATCCTTTCGCAAGATGGGCTGCTAAGGCGCCACTGAAAGAATCTCCAGCCGCTGTTGTGTCAATCGCATTCACTTTGAAGGTTGGGATACGATCTTCTTCATTCTCTGTTTTCATGAAACAACCATTTGATCCAAGTGTAACGATAATATTCTTAACACCCATTTCTTGTAAGACAATCCCACCCTTTTTCGCATCATATTGATTGGTAATGCGTAAGAGTTCTGTTTCATTCGGTGTAAGATACGTAATCTTAGAGATGAGTTCAGGACTCAATGTATTCGCAGGTGCAGGATTGAGTAGAATTGGTACATTGGCACTATGCGCAATATCTGCCACATATTCAACGGTTTCCATTGGAATCTCAAGTTGCATCATCACTAAACTTGCTTGTTCAATGACTTTACGATATTTCTCTACATAGGTTGGTGTACAATCTTGATTCGCACCAGGATAAACAACGATGGTGTTCTTACCTTGTTCCGCTACATAAATTAATGCATTTCCAGTTGGAGTTTGTGTAAATTCGACACATGACATATCAATGCCTTTGTCTTTCATCTTCTCATATAATGCGTGTCCCGCTGGATCATCCCCTAAACATCCAATCATTAAGACATCCTTTGAGAAGATTGCGGCAGCCATCGCTTGATTCGCTCCCTTACCTCCTCCTGACATCTTAAATCCTTTTGCCATAAGTGTTTCACCCGGATTAGGTAATTCTTCCAATAAGGCTGTGTAATCCATATTAATACTTCCAACGATAACTATTTTTCCCATAATTCTCCTTCCTCGCAACACTATGCGAAATTAGAATTCTATCTTAGCCTTGCCTTTTCCTCTTTCGAGTAATTGGCTAACACACTTCTGTACTTCGTTTAATAAACTTTCTTCATCTAATTTTAAATGATAATCTTCTTTTACATATTCACCGTTAATCATGACAGCTTTTATATTCGACGCATCACTACTATAAATAATAGAAGCGAGTGGATTGTATAAAGGACTGGTATTAACTCGATTTAAATCCCAAAATACTAAATCAGCACTGTATCCAACTTTTAGTTGTCCACTATTGAATGGTAATGCTTTATGTCCATTCATCAATAACTTCCAGATAGATTTAACATTCGACACTGTTGAATCATTTTTTTCATGTTTATGCAAAAGTGCTAATGTACGAGCTTGTTCAATAGGAGATAAAGTATTACTGGATGCGGCCCCGTCTGTCCCAATACCATAGTGGATATCATCTAGGTTATCCCATAAGTATCCAGTTCCCATTGCTAGTTTCTGATAGGTCTTAGGACTCAATGCGATGAGTGTATCCTTACTTAAGTATTTATTTTCATTAGGATGTATGTACAATCCATGTCCAATAATACAAGGAACCTCTAAACAACCTGTTTCATAAACAACTTGTAGTGGTGTTTTTTGATGAAGATTCAAACTATCATCGACT
>JAJZTY010000027.1 GCA_021847325.1 Bacillota bacterium | reverse complement strand
CGGATGTGAATGTTTCGGCTTTAACTTCAACACTCTGTAGCGAAATAAACAACATCACAAATGCTAAACATTGTAATATTATTTTTTTCATTTAAAAAAAGCTCCTTTAAATATAGTATATATTTACGCATATATATTTTAATTATATTCTTAGAGCTCATTTAAATATCATAAATCTTTAAATCTTAACATTGAATATGATTCATCCAAGGCAATGTTTCCATTTGCGATTAATTGATGTTTATCTTGAGTATAGGCAAACAAAATATCTCTATTAATATCTGGTTTTAACGTTTTAGTTGCTTTTGGATAAACTAACCAAATATTAGAACCTTTTTTTCGTTTAAGTTTTAATAACTCAATACAATTATCCACATCTTTGAGCGAGAGTACTAAACCCATTACGACATCCGCATCTTTTTCCACTAATTCAACGATTGATTGATTTCTAAGATAAGGTTCTAATATCCCATCTTTATCCACAAAGGCTAATTTCATTCCAGGCTTGATAAACATCTTCTTAAAAATTGTTTCCATATGTTGTTCTATAAAAAAATATACCCTTACGGGTATATTATAATATTTTTTCTAAATCCATGTAGGAAATTTCAGTTGGAGTCTCACGACCGAATAAGGTAGTTAAGACAATAGCGGATTGGGATTCATCATTCATGCTTTCCACAATACCTTCTAAACCACTGAAAGGACCATTTAAGATACGTACATGATCATTGACCGCAAAGTTAACTAACACTTTGTTTTCACTTAATCCTAAACGTCTAAAGATTGTTTCTATTTCATCTGGAGAAACTGGGAAAGGCTTAGCACCGCCCCCTGAAGATCCGATAAATCCTGTAACACCAGGTGTATTACGAACTACATACCAAGCTTCATCCGTCATAATCATTTCAACGAATAAATAACCTGGGAATAGATTTCTCATTCTTTCAACTTTTTTGCCGTTTTTGATTTCGATTTCAGGTTCTTCCGCAACTAAAATTCTAAACAAGTTGTTTTCGATTCCCATCGTTTCAACACGACGTTCTAGATTTTCCTTAACACGATTTTCATGACCAGCGTAGGTATTAACGACATACCACTCTTTTACGATATCTTCCATATTAAACTCCGATACCGATTAGTCTTAAAAAGTACGCAATCGCTGCTTCACTGATAACGAAAAACGCTCCAAAGAAAACGATGAATACTACGACTACAACACTGCTGTGTAGAATTTCATCTTGCTTTGGCCAACGTATACGTTTAATTTCTGTAAATATCCCTGAGAGACTGAACCATTTTAACATCTTCTCTCCTCCTACTTCGTTTCTTTGTGTAAAGTTTGTTTATTACAATGCTTACAAAATTTCATTAATTCTAAACGTTCTGTCGCATTGGCTTTATTACGTGAAGTGGTGTAATTACGAGATAAACACACAGTGCACGTTAAAATGACATGCTTTGCTTTGTCTGCCATATCATCACTCCATTTCTTGCTTTATAACTCTATCACAAGCACTATAAGGTGTCAAACATCACTCTTACTTTCTTCTTAATTTTCTGAATGATATTATCCACATCTTTCTCAGTGATGCCTAATTCTAAGCTAATCTCTCGATATGAGTAGCCAAGATGATGTTTCTGGTAGACTTTCCAATGATTATCCGCAATGCTTTCCCGTATTACTGGAACTTGGTCTTGAGCCCATGCAATATGTGCTAAATACGCTGGATCGAAATCCTTTTGGTTAGATGCTACTGTATCCATTAAACACAGATTCTCATCATCTGATATTGGCATATCCAAGGATATCGCATTGCTTAACATTCTAAAATTCTGAGTCCGATGCTTTCTTAGAAAAGATCGTATTTCATTTTCAATGCATTTATTCGCATAGCTAATAAATAAAATATTTCGTTCTTTATCAAAGCTATGTACACCATGCATTAATCCAATTAATCCTTCTTGATATAAATCATCCGTATCTATATCTTTTGGTGCAGGTGGTTTAACTAATTTATGAATAATTGCCCAAATATTTTTATGATATCGTTCAATTAATTCTTCTACATATTCTTCTTTTTTATCTCTAATTAATAAAACTAATTCGTAATCTCTGGAATGATCTTTCATTCCTTTCCTCCTTCGTTACTTGAAGGGATTACGTTGATTAAGTACTTCGTAGATTAGTAATGCGGCACTCACAGACGCATTAAGCGAGTTGATTTCACCATACATCGGTATTTTTATGATTTGATCACAATTTTTAGAAACTAACCGAGATATCCCCCTACCCTCAGAACCAATCACAAGTGCTACACGACCTTGATATTTAATGGAACGATAATCAACCGCATTCTCCGCAAATTCACTTCCATAGACCCAGAACTTATGTTTTTTAAGGGTTTCAATGGTTTGAGTCATATTTGTAACAGATATGGTCTTTACCGTTTCAATTGCGCCAGTAGATACTTTCGCAACCGTTCCATTTAGTTGTACAGAACCATGTTTAGGAATAACAATCGCATCTACTTTACCAGCATCTGCAGTACGTAGAATAGCTCCTAAATTATGTGGATCTTCAAGTCCATCCAATAAGACTATTGTGGCATCATCCGATAAAGTGTTAAGAACCTCTTCTAGAGTATATGTTTTGTAATCATCAATCTCAGCTATTACCCCTTGATGATTTCCTTCATATTTACTCAATTCTTTATCATCACAATAACGTATTGGAATGCGTGCTTCTTTAGCTAACTCAATAAACTCTTTTGCAGGATGAGTCTTACTCAAGAGTAATTGATGTATTTTCTTGTGGTTTAGGATCCGTTGCTTAACAACATTTTTCCCATAGATGTATTGTGCCATAATTCTCCTAGATGATAGTTTTCAATTAGTACCATGAAAGTACTCAAATTGTGACTTTATTGTACCTTATTTATAGTATATTTTGTATGATGAATACTCTAATTTGTGGATAAAATCACATCATATTTATTTTAAGTAAAAACCTATTCACTAAGAATAGGTTCTTTATCAATTGTTTGAATCATTTTATTCCAAATCTCATTTAATCTAGAGTGGTTCTCTGTTAAATACAAGTAACCCAATAACGCTTCAAATCCGGTTGATTGGCGATATGTCACAATATCCGCATTCTTTGCTTTATTATCACTCTTATGATTTCTACCTCTTAAGAAGATTTTAATTTCATTATCACTTAAGAAGTTTTCAGTCATTAAGCTCTGTATAAACTTTGCCTGTGCATTTGCACTCACAAACAGTATGCTTCGGTTTTGGAGTTCTTTTGTTTTAGTAATACCTAGCTTTACTAAATAATCTCTAACATAGAGCGATAATATCGCATCTCCTACAAATGCTAATGTACTACCATTGAGTAAATCTGGGTTCATACGAGCACATTTTCATTAATTAATTGTTGGCGATAGGTATCTGCTAAAGTAAAATCTTTATTTTCTTTTGCTTGATTCCAAAGTTGATAGAGTTCTATTTGATGTGAGTTTAATTTTGTCACATGATGTTCAATTCCAAGTATATCCAACATTTTAATTAAATCATTGTAGTGTACTCTTAACTCATCTTTGAGCTCTTTAGAACGAATTAAATTATTAAGTGATTTAATCACATCAAACACCGATTTCATCGCATTAGGCGTATTTAAATCATCTTGCATCGCATTTAAGAACGAACTGTAGAATTCTGATGTTTGATTTGAACTTAAATCATAATTTGATAACTGACTTTTAATTTCAACTTGTTTAAGTACAGCTAACGCTTTATTAACTTCAGTCTTAGCTGTTTCAATTACATCTTCTGTTATATTGATTGGAGCTCTATAATGTGTACTTAACATTAACCAACGAACAACAGGTCCACCTAAAAGCTTCACCATATCTTTCGCTAACATGACATTCCCAAGGGACTTACTCATCTTCTCGCCATCAATATTTAACATACCATTATGCATCCAAACATTAGCCAATGAATGATTAAAACATGCACGACTTTGTGCCACTTCATTTTCATGATGCGGGAATTTCAAATCCATACCACCCCCATGAATATCAATCATGTGATGGAAATGATCATGAATCATCACAACACACTCTGTATGCCATCCTGGTCTTCCAAGGCCCCATGGTGATTCCCATTGAATACCTTCTTCAGTTTTTTTCCATAAAGTAAAATCAAGTGGGTTCTCTTTTTCACTCTCAGCTTCAATACGAGCCCCAACTAATAAATCTTCTATTCTTTGTTTAGAGATTTCACCATATTGTTCAGCTTTTTCAACTCTGAAATAGACATTACCATTCACATTATACGCATACCCTTTATCCACAAGATCTTGAATAAACTCCACAATCTCAGGAATTGTTTCAGTAACTTTAGGATTTGATAAAACAGGGAGTGTATTGAGTGACTTTCTTACACTTTCATACGCATCGATATAACGTTGTGTAATAACTGTCTCATCCACATTTTCTTGGATTGCCTTTGTAATAATTTTGTCATCAACATCGGTATAATTCGACACGAAATCAACTTTATAGTTTAATGCCGCAAATAAGCGTCTTAGTGTATCAAATAATATAATAGGTCTTGCGTTTCCTATATGTGCATCCCCATAAACAGTTGGTCCACAAACATACATGGATACTTCATTTTCTTTTATGGGTTTAAATTCTTCAATCTGATTTGTTTTTGTGTTAAAAAGCTTCATTTTGTTCACCTTGTAAAATATTATAACATGCCTATTATTATTTAAAACTCATGTCTATCATTTTTTATGATACGATATACACATGGTTGAAGCATTAAAATGGTTTATTAATATAGTAAATAAGATCCATCATTGGATCCTAAGTTTAAATGATAACTATTCATGGGCATTATCCGATAAAGACCTTCATTTCATTATTTTTGGACTTTTATCACTCGCTTTTTTTATTGGCATAAACTTTATGTTTAAGCGATTAGCCAAAATATCATTAAACCTAGTATCCTTCATTTATACCTTTACCGTTATGTTTGCTTTAGCTCTAGCAATTGAGTTTGGACAACGCTATACCAATCAAGGTATTATGGATTTTGATGATGTGCTTTATGGAATTTATGGTTTTATCGCATTTTTCTTAGTCTATCAAGTTGGATTAAAGATTATTAAGGCAATAAAACCATCTAACAATAAAAAAGGAGATAAAAAATGAGTGTATTGGTTACGGGTGGTACCGGTTATATCGGGTCTCACACATGTGTTGTTTTGATTGAAGCAGGCTATGATGTCATTATTGCGGACAATCTCTATAACAGTAAATTAGATGTATTAGATAAAATTGAATCGATTACGGGCAAGAAACCTAAATTCTACTGTGCTGATGTATCTAATAAAGAAGAATTAGATGTAATCTTCAAAGAAAATAAGATTGATTCAATTCTTCACTTTGCAGGATATAAAGCAGTTGGGGAATCCGTTGGTGTTCCTTTGAAGTATTATCGTAATAATCTTTTAGGCACAATCGCACTTGCGGAATGTGCACTTGAATATCAAGTACCTAAGTTCATATTTAGTTCTTCCGCAACTGTATATGGTGATGGATCTGTTCCATATCGTGAATCAAATCCATTATTACCAAGCACAAACCCTTATGGCGAGACTAAAGTTATGTCAGAAAGAATCTTGAGTGATACCGCAAAGGTAAATCCAGGATTATCTGTAACACTTCTTCGTTATTTTAATCCAATTGGAGCACATAAGAGTGGCTTGATTGGTGAAATTCCAGTTGGTACTCCGAATAACTTAATGCCATATATTACGCAAGTTGCGAAAGGTAAGTTGGCAAAACTACGTGTGTTTGGAAGTGATTATGATACAGTTGATGGCACAGGTGTTCGCGACTTTATCCATGTGGTAGATTTAGCGTATGGTCATATGGCTGCCCTCGAGAAAATGAAACAAGGTGTCAACGTTTATAACTTAGGCACTGGAAAAGGAACGTCTGTATTAGAACTTATCCACACATTCCAGAATGTAAACAATATTACGATTCCTTATGACATCGTCGATCGTAGACCTGGTGATGTGGCTAGCTCTTATGCCGATGTCTCTAAAGCCTGGGAAGAATTGGGATGGAAAACTGAAAAATCGGTAGAAGATATGTGCCGAGATTCTTGGTTTTTTGAAAAAAATCAGTAAGATATATGATAGAACATTCTATGTTCTATCTTTTTATTTTAACTGCATGTTAAAATAGTGAAGTAAAAGTGAGACCTATGAAAAATAAAGCTGTAATCCTTGGATCAAATTATTTTATCGCATTAAGTATTCTTAGAAGCTTAGGACCTAAGAACATTCATTGCGTCGCATTAGACCATAGTAAGAAAGGTTCTTATGCATTCTTATCAAAATATGTTAGTGAAAGTTATATTTGTCCTCATTATAAAAATGAAGAGAATGAATTTTTAACTTTTCTTATTGATTACTCAAAGAAACAAGATGTTAAACCATTACTATTCCCATGTGCAGATAACTATGTCGAATTTATCGATGCCCATTTAGATGAACTTAGAGACTATTATCTTATCCCTCAAACTCAAAAAGGTTTGTATACAGAAGTAATGAACAAAGATACACTTTTTGACTTAGCAGTT
Organism: Bacillota bacterium; assembly: GCA_021847325.1. Classification (GTDB taxonomy): domain Bacteria; phylum Bacillota_I; class Bacilli_A; order Erysipelotrichales; family Erysipelotrichaceae; genus UBA2212. The sequence continues at coordinate 10,469 of JAJZTY010000027.1, read as the reverse complement.
AAACATGGTGTAAGAGTTCCTGAATCCATTCGATCAAACGATCCTGATTTAGTCCAAAAAGTTAATACAACTGTAGGATACCCTTGTATTGTAAAACCAGTGGATTCTCCTGCTTTTACTAAGGCATTTAGAGTTAAAAGTTTCTATATAAACAATGAATTAGAGTTATTAGATGGTTTAAAGAAGGCAAAAGATGCGAATGTAGAAGTCATTGTACAACGCATTATTCCTGGATTTGATGATCATATGTATACCTACGATGCCTATATGAATCAAAACAGTGATGTGACTCACTGGGTTACCTGTAATAAGTTTAGACAATACCCAATTAATTTCGGCGCATCATCTTTTACCATTCAAAAATATGTTGAGGAGTTACACACTATTGGTGCACCTTTCTTTAAAGCAATGGGGTATAAAGGATTTGCGGAGATAGAATTTAAGAAGGATGCGAAAACGGGTGAATTCTATCTTATTGAAATTAATGTTCGTACAACAACTCTCAATTCTATGTTAGCTAAAGCTGGTGTTAACTTCCCATATGTTCAATATATGGAACTAACAGGTCAAGAGCTTGAACCGTATGCGGTTAAACAAGATACTAATATTGCATTCTGGTTTGAATATGAAGATATTCTTGCGATTAAAGCTTATATTAAGACAAAACAATTAAAACTCAAGGATATACTTCCAACATTTAGACGTCCGATTGTATGTGCTGTATTTGATTTACATGATATCAAGCCATTCTTTGGAATGTTAGGTATGATATTTGGTCGATTCACTAAGAAATTGAAGAGGATGATTGGTCTATGAACGATAAAGTAATTGGAATTTTAGGGGGGATGGGACCTGAGGCAAGCGCATTTTACTATACTCAAATCGTAAAACGCACTAAGGTTCACAAGGATCAAGATCATTTTCATGTGATTGTGGAATCAAATCCAAAAATTCCTGATCGTACAAGATCCATTCTTGGTTTAGGTGAAAGTCCATTACCTGAGCTTATTAAGAGTATTGATCGTTTAAATCGTATGAATATTGATCAAGCGTTTATTACTTGTATTACTTCACATTATTTCTACCCAGAACTTGTTAAACATGCGAAATTTGAATTGGTAAATGCCTTAGAATGTCTTAATATTCAACTTCATAAAGATGGCATCAAAAAAGTAGGTTTACTTGCGACAAGTGGAACAATCAAAACTCAATTATTTAATCATTACTTAAAGGATATTGAAGTAATTGTGCCAAGTGAAAGTATTCAGACAAATTATGTAATGGATGCGATTTATCACCCTGAAACAGGAATTAAGAGTGGCCATGTGGATGGCTACCCTATTTCACAATTAATTCATGCAGGTCAAAGTTTAATTGAAAATGGGGCTGAAGTATTGATTGGTGGTTGTACTGAAATATCAATGGTTTTAAAGAAAGAAATGTTTAGCGTTGGATTATATGATCCAATGATTGTGACGATTGATTCACTCATAAACAAATAAAGGAGAGACAATGAAAGGTATTATTTTAGCAGGTGGGGCAGGTACTCGTTTATATCCTTTGACAATGGTTACGTCTAAGCAGTTATTACCTGTTTATGATAAACCAATGATTTATTATCCTTTATCAACCCTTATGTTGGCTGGTATTCGTGAAATACTTATTATTTCAACCCCACATGATTTGCCTAACTTCGAAAAGTTATTAGGTAATGGATCTCAATTTGGTCTTCAGCTTAGTTATAAAGTTCAACCTTCACCTGATGGTTTAGCACAAGCCTTTGTCTTAGGAGAAGAATTCATTGGGAATGATTCTGTCGCAATGGTCCTTGGAGATAATATTTTCTATGGTAGCGGATTCTCACAATATCTAAGAAATGCGGTTGAAAAGGCAGAAAATGGTGGCGCATCAATTTTTGGTTATTTCGTGACAGACCCTGAACGTTTTGGGATTGTGGAGTTTGATTCAAATGGAAAAGTTATTTCTGTAGAAGAAAAGCCTGAAAAACCTAAATCGAATTATTGTATTACTGGATTATATTTCTATGATAATTCTGTTGTACATAAAGCTAAGCATTTAAAGCCATCAAAACGTGGAGAATATGAAATTACAGACTTGAATCGTTTGTATCTTGAAGAAGGTCATTTACATGTTCAACTCTTAGGACGTGGATATGCATGGCTCGATACTGGAACGATGGATAGTTTGGTGGATGCGGCTGACTTCGTGAGAACCTTAGAAAAACGACAAGGATTAAAAATATCTGCAATTGAAGAAATTGCCTACAATAAAGGTTGGATTACAAAAGATGAGTTGATTGAAGCGGCGAAGCGTTATGGTAAATCTCCGTATGGTCAACACTTGATGAATGTTGCGGAAGGCAAGATCCAATACTAAGGAGATTTATGAAACTATTAGTAACAGGTGGTGCTGGTTTTATTGGAGGTAATTTTGTCCTCTATATGGTTAACCAATACCCAGAAGATATGATTGTGAATTTAGATGCTTTAACCTATGCCGGTAATTTGGAGACATTAAAATCTGTTGAGAACGCACCAAACTATCGATTTGTAAAGGGAGATATTGCGGACCGTGATTTCATTTATCAACTATTTGAAACCGAGAAATTTGATGCGGTGATTAATTTTGCGGCAGAAAGTCATGTGGATCGAAGCATTTTAGACCCAGGCATCTTCGTAAAAACCAATGTATTGGGAACTCAGGTTTTACTAGATGCGAGTCGAAAATATGAAGTTAAACGTTATCATCAAGTAAGTACCGATGAGGTATATGGTGACCTTCCATTAGATCGCAAGGATTTATTCTTTACCGAAGAAACACCGTTACATACTTCAAGTCCTTATAGCGCATCAAAAGCTGGAGCGGATTTATTGTGTTTGGCTTATTTTAGAACATTTAATATGCCTATCACAATTTCACGTTGTTCAAATAACTATGGCCCATATCATTTCCCAGAGAAACTAATTCCTCTTATGATTTCAAGAGCTCTTAACGATCAATCTTTACCTGTTTATGGTAAAGGTGAGAATGTTCGTGATTGGCTTCATGTCTATGATCATTGTGTTGCGATAGATTTAATTCTTCGCAAAGGAAGAATTGGAGAAGTCTATAATATTGGTGGGCATAATGAGCGAACTAATCTAGAAGTCGTACAAACAATATTAAGAGAATTGAATAAACCCGAGTCATTAATTCAATATGTGACGGATCGTAAAGGTCATGATTTACGTTATGCGATTGATCCAACAAAGATTGAGACTGAATTAGGTTGGAAACCAAAATACACATTTGATACTGGTATTAAGCAAACCATCCAATGGTATTTAGAGAATAAAACGTGGTGGGAAAATATCTTAAGTGGAGAATATACGCATTATTTTAATCATTTATACACAGATTTAAAAAAATAGGACATTCAATTGAATGTCCTTTATTTTATAGATAATCCCATGGATTTTGAGGAACTCCATTAACCCTAACTTCAAACTGTAAATGACTACCTGTTGCGGAACCTGTTTTACCCATACGACCAATCAATTGACCTGCAGTGACAGAATCACCCACGGATACATCAAATCCAGATAGATGAATGTAATACGTTTCTAAACCACCACCATGATCAATCACAATATAATTTCCATAACTATCCGTCCATGATGTTTTTGTGACTGTCCCATCCGCATAAGCATTGATAGAAGTCCCCACTTGATTCGCAATATCAATTCCATCATGGAAAGAACGTTTACCTGTAATTGGATGTGTTCTCCATCCATAATCACTGGATAGCGTACCTGTTGTTACTCCAAAGCTAGTACCTGAAGATCTAAGAGTAACAGGTTTTGATCCAACTACGACTTCCGCCGTAACAGGTTCTAACAATACTGTCTCATTTAAGATACTATTCGATCGTTCTGTCCCATTTACATACTCGAATAAGTAGGTTACTTCTTTTAGTCCGTCAACACCCGCCTTGATCGTCTTCTTAGTGTTCTGACTTAAGCTCGCATCTTTTGTCGTAGTTGTTTGGTAATGAATAACTTCTTCAATTGTGGATTGTAGGGATACTTTTACATCGAGATAATGTTTCACTGAAGATATGACGAGTTGATCCCCAGGCCAAAGTTTCTCAATGTTAATATCTGGATTCAATTTTGAAATCTCATCTAAACTAATATTAAGTGTATTCGCAATCTTCCAAGCACTATCTCCTTCTTGAACGACATAGTTATCTTGAGCTTGTACCGGATAATTCAATTTACGAGTTAAATTATCAATAATATTCAATTCTTTCTTATCCACTTTTACTGGGACAATCTCAACATCTTGTACAAAATCAACACTTAATATCTTAATATTTTCAGATATACTTGGTGTCATTTTAGATTTAAATTGGTCTAGTACTTTTGTGATTTGTTGGATATCTTCTAAGATAAACCATGTTTCACCATCAACGATAAGTTCATATGCATTTATTTTATTTGTCTCAAATAGAGCACTTGTATTTAGTGGAGTTAAAGTTGTCGTTGTGATTATGCCTGTTGAAGTCATAAACACAATACCTAACTTTAGTAGTTTCTTGTTTGTATTGTTCAAAGCGGATACCTCTTTTTAATCGTGAGGTCATTATAACAGACATCTTTTAATGAAAAAACCTTTAAATCGAAATTTAAAGATGAAAATTTTGACATAATTTGATAATTCTTATAAAAAAACATCTATAGCGTAATCAATTTCGCCAGTCGATGTTTCATTCCAGACTTACTGATCGGCTTGCCTGTTTCAATTTCATATTTCTCACATAACTCATTTAGACTAGCTTCTGGATGAGATAATCGCAACTCCGCCACAATCTTTATCTTTGGATCTAATGTCTCAAATTCTCCATTATCCATCAATCGATGTATAACTTCTAATTGATCATTTGCGGCAACCATTGTCTTCATTACATTCGCTACTTCACAGTTATCTAAACGGGTAAGGTTGTTGTGAAAGTCACGTTGAATACGAATATCTTCAAAATCTAATACCGCATTATTGGCTTGTATCATGCGTAAAAAATCAGAGATTTTCTCGGAAGCCTTTAAATAAACAACATGTTGGTTGCGTCTTACAATATATTTAGCACCGAGTTCAAATCGGTTCATGATGGTTTGAATGTACTGTGCATGTTCAATTTCTTGTGTCACAATCTCACAATGATAGTTAGATTTCTTAGGAGAGTTGATACTTCCTGCCGCTAAAAATGCCCCAGCTAGATAAGCTCTAGCACAACATTCTTTTCGTACAATTGCTTTGCTGGGATGATTGGTAAAACCTGATGTATTCCATAATCCAAGTTCTGTTAATATTTCTGTTGTTTTATCTAAGACTTGTATTTCATAGATATTGTTTTTCTTAAGATTCATTTTCTTCATAACCGATAATTTCATCTCAGCCTGAAATAAATCTTTCATCAACTTAAAAACACGTTTTGCGGTAGTCGCATTCTCGGTTTTAATGGATAATTCTAATTTATGATTTTTTATCACAACTGAAGAGCTTAATTGAATAAGTGCAGCTGTTTCTGCTTTTTGGCAACATGCACCTAACTCTATATTCGCAACTTCGTGTTTAACTTCTTGTGTAAATGACATACTAAACACTCTTTCTAATGATTTCTTCCACAATCGATTTTATACGTTCTGGGTCATGACGTACTCGCTTTGAGTCAAAATTTAATAATTTACGTCTAATTAATTGATAATCATGAGTTTTATCTTTGATTGGAACAGGAAAGGCTTCTTCCACAATATATCGTTGTAAAATCTCAAGTGGGATTTCATCACTTGCCGCTACGACAACATCTAATTTGATATTCGCATGCTTCTCAATCGCAGATACATGATCTTCTAAACTGTACCCATCCGTTTCTCCTGCTTGTGTCATCGCATTGGAGAAATATATTTTCTTACCATGATTCTTTTTAAGTGCTTTTTGTACTTCTGGAATGACTATATTTGGACAAATACTCGTATATACACTTCCTATTCCAAAGATAATGAAATCAGCCTTTTCAATCGCTCTTACTGCTTCATGGCTTCCTACAACCTTTTCATCATAGAATACTTCTTGTATTCGATGACGACTTTTCGGGATATTACTCTCACCACGGACAATCGTCCCATCTTCCATTCGCGCAATGAGTCTCACAACTTGATGAGTTGATGGTACAATATCTCCTTTTACATTCAATACCTTTGAAATAGTTGTGACCGCATCCATAAAACTACCTGTTTTCTTCGTTAAGGCAGTTAGAATAATATTTCCCAGGTTATGTCCAACAAGCTCATTTTCCGCATCCAATTCAGCTAAATCATCTTTCTCAAATCGATAGCTCATGAGTGTTGAAAAGAGTGTTTCACTTTCAGATAATGCGATCATCACATTTCGGATATCTCCCATCGCAGGAATATGATAAGCCCTTCTTAATCGGCCTGTACTTCCTCCATCATCCGCTACAGTTACTATTGCGGTGATATCGATATTTTCAATTTGTTTGAGTCCTCTTAGTATGGTTGATTGGCCTGTTCCCCCACCTATGACCACAACTTTTAGTGTTTTATCCATGTTTTACTCCAAATCTCGGTGTTCCTTAAAACAGTGATACTTCTTACCATATTCTTCAAATAACCAATTCACAATTGAAACAGATCGATGCATACCACCGGTACACCCAATCCCAACCGTAAAGTGATTCTTACCTTCTTTTATGTATTGTTTAAATGCATAATCTAAGAAAGGTTTTAATTTATTAATAAACCGTTTTGTCTCTTTATCCGACATTACATAATCGTAAACTTCTTTATCATTACCTGATTTCGATCTAAGCGCTTCTATCCAATATGGGTTAGGCAAGAAGCGTACATCGAATAACAAATCTGCGTCCATTGGTAATCCATTTTTATATCCAAATGAAATAAAACTAATTGAAAATGAAGCTCGATTATTGATCGCAAACACTTTATTTAATCGTTGTTTAAGTTCAGTCGCATTTAAGAAACTTGTATCCACCACAAGACAATTTTGTTCCTTCAGTTTACTAAGTCTTTCGCGTTCTATTTGAATACCATCTTCGAGGGTTGTGGCAATATTTGACAACAACATTGGATGTGTTCTTCGAGTAAACTTATATCGTTTTAAGAGTTCTTGATTACTGGATTCAAGAATAAGTATTTGTAAATCTATATCTAATACACCTAATGTATTCTTGAATTCATTAAAATCCACAAGATTAGTAGATAATGCTAGATTATGGAATCGAGTATCACTTCCATGCGCAATCATTTCTAAAAGATTTGGCAATAATTTAACTGGAAACTGGTCCATACAATGGTATCCCATATCTTCTAGTATTCCCATTGCGGTTGTTTTACCCGCTCCTGACATTCCTGATACAAGTATAATTCGATGTTTCATAGACTTTACCTTCTTAGTCATATTTTACCACGCATCCGGGTGGTCCTCAAGCATAGTAAAATTTTATGAAAGACTGATTGAAATGTTTCTAAAATAGGCGTAAAGTATTTTACGTGTATGGAGCCTTATCATGAAAAATTTACCGATTAATATTGGATTGCGAACCATTAAAACCGCAATCGCTGTTTCTGTATCAATTATTTTATCTAATCTATTTAATTTAGAATTCCCATATTTTGTCGCAATGACTGCCATTATCTCTATGGATCGTACCGCACGACTATCGATTAGTATGGGTCGCAATCGTGTTATTGGTACATTTTTAGGTGCTTTGATTGGAATTGTATTTGCGACAATTGATCGTGGTAATCCAATTCTTGCTGGATTGGGTATATTGATCATCATTCTTATGAGTAATCAGTTAAAATTACCTGGTTCTATTACTGTGGGTAGTTTTGTGTTTGTAGCAATTATGGTTCATATTCCAGATAATATGACTCCTTTGTTTTATGGACTTCACCGTACCTTAGATTCTCTGTTTGGAGCACTAATTGCTTTTGTGATTAATTTGAGTGTTATGCCTGGTTACTCAGTTAAACGATTAGATGGTAAACTCAATGATTTTTATCCAAAATTGATTCAAGCTCTAAATCAAGTTGATTCAATTAGCTTTGATCAATTCAAATTAATTTATAAAACATATAATGAGTACCTAGAAGAAGCTTTACTCTATAAAGATGATGTGATTTCAAAATCAAGTCATATTCTATTAAATGAACATTTAGTAGAGTTGTTAAAGTTTGATCTTCCATTAAAAAAGCTTGAAATCTTTCTCACTTCAAGTGATCCAAATCTCAAGCTCATTCTAAGAAATCAAATTATTCAAACTCTTTAATATAGTGGAATGCGGTTTGAGCCGCAATCGCTCCATCATTTACCGCAGTAACAATCTGTCGTAAAGGTTTAACAACGACATCCCCGGCCCCATAAATGCCTGGGATTTTTGTTTCCATTTTCTCATTCACAATCATGTAACCTTCTTTATCCGTTATGCCTAAATCATGGATACATTGAGTTGAAGGTGTTGCGCCAATGTAAGGGAATATTCCATCACATGGGAGTACTTCTTCAGTCCCATCCACAACAGAACGTATTTTTAACCCTGTTACTTTAATTTCATGTAATACTTCAACAGGAATATGACTACGAATAACTTTTATCTTTGGATTGGCAAGCGCTCTTTCTTGAGCTTGTAAATCGCCTCTAAAGACATCTCGTCGAATGACAATCGTGACTTGTCGTGCAAATTGAGTCAGGTAAACCGCTTCTTCAAGCGCAGAGTTTCCACCACCAATCACTACAACATCCTTCTCTCTATAAAATGCCCCATCACACACCGCACAGAAACTAACACCTTTTCCGATCATTGCTTCTTCACCTGGTATATTCATCATGTTTTCAATCGTACCAGACGCAATAATTAATGCCTTTGTGTAAAATACTCGTCCATCTTCTGTATGAAGTTCTTTAACATGTTCATTCTTAATAGAGATTACTTTTGTATATTCTGTTTGAACTTCTAAATTTGTTGTGTGCTCATACATCTTCATCGCAAGAGAAACACCGCTTATATTAGGTTCACCTGGCCAGTTATCAATTTCAAATGTTTTAACAAGTTTACCACCAGGAGCACTTCCTTCAAACATTAAAACATCTAGACCAGCACGTTTTGCATAAATTGCGGCAGTCATTCCTGCAGGGCCTGAGCCAATAATGGCTAAGTCAAAGATCTTGTCCATGTGATATCCTTCTTTAATAGTTCTGTTAATTCAAGTAAATCTTCAATCGTCGCATTTGGTTTTGCGTCCACAATTGCGTCTCTACGTTCAGGATGCGTTAAGTATGCCACAGAATACAATCCAGCATTAGTTGCGGCTAATACATCCGTTGATGTATCCCCAACATAGATACAATTATCATGATCATAACCTAATTGTTTACATGCAATAAAGATTCCTTCAGGACTTGGTTTATGATTCTTAACTTCATCATAACCAACAATAACTTCAAATTGATTTTCAAGTCCAATCAATTGAACGCCATATTCAACCATATCTTTCTTTTTAGAAGATACAATCCCTAAAGTATATCCATCTTCTTTCAATTTCTTAATTAACTCAACCGCATTTGGCATTGGTTTGATAAGTGTAGGATGTAAAGCTTTATTATTTTCACGATAAATCTGTACTGCTTCCTCAATCTTACTTTCATCCACATATCGTCCAAGTATTTGATACAAGGTTGGACCTAAGAAAGAAATTTCATCTTCACGCGATATTTCCACATCAGGACGATAATGTTTAATCGTATGTTTCATGGATTCAATGATAAGTGGTTCTGTATCCCCTAATGTCCCATCAAAATCAAATAAAATAATAGGTTTTTTCTTCTTTATGAATCGATCATAGACACCTAGTTTACCTAATAATCCAATCACTATAAATGCGATTGAAGTCAATTGAGCCATTCTTAATCCCATAAACATTAAGCTATCCGTTCTTAATCCTTCAACCCAGAAACGTGAAATTCCATACCACATGAGGTATGCATAGAGTAAATCTCCACGTTTGTTCTCTGAGAAACGTTTAAGTACATAGACAATTAAGATAAATCCAATAATATTGAGTACACTTTCATACAAGAATGTTGGTTCACGATAAGCTCCATCGATAAACATATTATTCTTAATGAAGGCTGGAAAAAGATTGAAATACGCTTCATCCACAACTCTTCCATACGCTTCTTGATTCATGAAATTTCCCCAGCGTCCTACTGCTTGAGCAATTAAGATGTTAGGCACAATATTATCCGCAAATCGCATAAAACTGATTCCTTTTCGTTTTAAGAAAAAGAACGCAAATAATGCCCCAAGTAATAATCCACCTTGGATTGCCATACCGCCTTGCCAAGTCATTAAGATCGAAATTGGATTC
>JAJZTY010000151.1 GCA_021847325.1 Bacillota bacterium | reverse complement strand
ATTTCTGTATTTAGAAATGGACAAATACAGACTTTAAAAACAAAGGGAAGAATTGATAATATACAACTTAAATTGGATTCAAATCCATTAACAGGATCGAGTACTGGAATCGGACATACAAGATGGGCAACGCATGGTGAACCATCGGATATTAACTCACATCCTCATGGAAGTGCTCGTGTATCACTTGTGCATAATGGAATTATTGAAAATTATTTAGCCATAAAAGAAAGAATGATTCGCAAAGGTTACACTTTTGAATCACAAACGGATACTGAAGCCTTAGCAAAATTATTGGATTATTACTATGTACAAAAGAATGATCCAATAGAAGCGATAAAGAAAGTATTAGAGAAGATTAAAGGTTCATATGCATTAGGTATGTTATTTGCAGGACATGAAGATACAATATATGCGATTCGTAAGGATAGTCCTCTGATTATTGGGTTAGGTAAAGACGAGAATTTTATTGCGTCTGATATTACCGCAATATTGGATTACACACGAAATTATTATTTACTTGAAGAGGATGAAATCGCAATTGTCTCTAAAAATGAAATTAAAGTCATTGATAGAGATGGAGAAGTTATCCATAAAGAAATACAAACCGCTTCATGGGATCGACAAAGTGCTGAAAAAGCTGGTTATCCACATTTCATGTTAAAGGAAATCCATGAACAACCATCCGTTTTACTTAATGCGATTAATCCAAGAATTAAGAATGATACGATTGATTTTAGTGAGGCTGGATTAACCAACTCAGTCTTAAAATCAATAACGAAGTTTCATTTAATTGCTTGTGGTACTGCAATGCATGCGGCGATTGTGGGTAAACAACTCATTGAAAAACATGCACGTGTTAGTTGTGATGTAGAAGTTGCGTCTGAATTTAGATATCGTAATCCTATTCTTGGTAAGAATGATGTGGTTGTGATTATTTCACAGTCAGGTGAAACAGCCGATTCATTAGCTGCGCTTCGCTTAGCGAAATCGCGTGGAACTAAAGTTATTGCGATTGTGAATGTAGTTGGATCTTCCATCGCTCGTGAAGCGGATTATGTCTTGTATACATGGGCGGGTTTAGAGATTGCGGTCGCTAGTACAAAAGCTTATTTCGTTCAAGTCGCTTTATTTACTTTATTAGCGTATAAACTAGGTGAAGTACATCACACATTAGAAACTAGTGATATCAAGTCACTCATTCAATCGCTCTATGCACTTCCTGCTATTACCCAGGAATTACTTGATAAACAAGAAGTCATTAAACAAATCGCATCTGAGTTTGTGAATAGTCGTAATGTTTTCTTCTTAGGTAGAGGATTGGATTATGCGATGGCATTAGAAGCTTCTTTAAAATTAAAAGAAATCTCATATATTCACTCTGAAGCATATCCAGCAGGAGAACTAAAACATGGCACAATCTCACTAATTGTGGAAGATTTCCCAGTTATTGCCTTAGTTACACAAGCTAGTTTAGTAGAGAAAATGGTATCAAATATTAAAGAAGTAAAAGCACGTGGGGCTAAAGTATTCTTAATTGGTCGTCCTGAATTAGAACATACCCATGATTACAGTGATCGTGAGTTTATCTTACCTAATGTTCATGAAGATTTGATGCCACTGGTTAGTATCATTCCTCTACAGTTATTTGCGTATTATAGTAGTGTGCTTAGAGGATTAGATGTCGATAAACCAAGAAATTTAGCGAAGTCTGTTACAGTAGAATAATATACTAGAAGTTAAAACAAAGAAAAGTAATAGACTTATATCGTTTTAACTTATTTCTAATAGAATTATTATTAAATTAATGTTAAAAAGTATTCGATGTACCTTCAACTATTAAATCAGTTCTTCATTCTAATTAGTCATATTAAAAGGTCCGATTAAACTCGGACCTTTTTATATTTAATCAATATCTAATATTATTCTATTAGCTTTGTTCCTCGATTTCAGATGCACGACGTGCTTCATGTTGAGTATGAACATTAAATACAGAACGCGCAATATTCTCTGCATGGTCACCCATACGTTCTAGTGTACCTAAGATATCAACGAATACGCTACCACCGATGGTTGTAGGGCATTCATCACTACGCATACGCATAAAGTGATTATTTCTAGCTTTACTTTCAAGTAAGTCTAAATATGTTTCATCTTCTTTAACGGATTGTAATAGTGAGAAGTCATTGTGTTCATAGATCTTGAGTGAACGATTTAGCATATGAATAACTAAGTCAAACATATTGTTAACTTCGTCTAAGGCTTGTTGAGAGAATGACTCACGAGCATCGTAAACTAAGTCAAAGAATTCTCCTAGATTCATGGTTAAGTCACCAATTCGTTCTAAATTCTTAACAATCTGTAGGTTAATTGAATTCTGTTCAATATCATCTTCATTTAATTTTTCTTTTGAGATGAGTAATAAGTAGTCTGTAATCTTTGTATCAAAGTTATTAATAATATCTTCTAATTGAGTTATTGAATCTAAATTAACCTTATTCTCTTTATTTAAATAGTGTTTCGCAGTCTCTATAACCTCAGTCGATATTTCACCCATTTTTAATGTAGCACGTTTCGCAACGCCTAGTGCAGCTGTTGGCAAGTCATGAGCTAAACCTGAATCGAAATCTTCAGTATTGATATCAATACGTTCTTTTTCATCACCACGAATAACTTTTTTAACTGTCCAAACCATTTGCTTAATAAATGGATAGAACAATACAGTACCTACCGTATTAAAGATAATATGAGCCACTGCAATCTGCATCATTGGTTCTAATCCCCATAAATCAGTCAAGTAATAAATTGCTGAAATATAGAAAGGTAACATCATCATCGCAACAATTGTCATCAATACATTAAATAAAGTATGAATACCTGCTGCACGACGTGACGCAAGAGATCCACCCATCGCAGCTAAAGCAGCTGTAACGGTTGTCCCAATATTTGAACCAAATACGAATGGAAGAGCAGCCGCAAATGGCATACCACCCGCTTCATATATTTTTTGTATAATCCCAATCATTGCACTCGATGATTGAATTACACCTGTCATAATGATACCACCACCAACTGCCCACCATGGGTGAATTGACATAGCTATTGTTAAATCATGGAATGCTTGAATGTCTTTAAGAACTTTTAATGCATCACCCATCAACATTAATCCATAGAATAACAAGATCG
>JAJZTY010000026.1 GCA_021847325.1 Bacillota bacterium | reverse complement strand
CTTCAGACATATTATGTATACGATAAAAAAAAGAGGTTATAAAACCTCTTTGAAGCTAAGTCCCGATTCTCCCAGTAGAACCTATTGCAAGCTGTTTTTTACTTTTTCTTCCCACATATTAATTATACGAAGAAAAAAGAGGCTTTTACAACCTCTTTCGATGTCAGGTCCCGATTCTCCCAGTAGAACCAAAATTTCCGTTTTTTATTTTTTGAGTAGTTCTTCTAGTTCGTTGAGTCGAAGTTCGAAGAGTTTTAATGCGTCTAAGGTTGCTTGGTTACTACGCATATCAACTCCTGCAATGAGTAGGGCATCAATTGGAGTTACACTGGATCCAGCAGATAAGAATTTCAAGTAGTTCTTAACAGCGGATTCTCCTTCACTTAGAATCTTATAGCTTAATGCGGATGCGGCACTAAATCCTGTCGCATATTGATAAACATAATAATTGTAATAGAAGTGAGGGATACGTGCCCATTCATACGTGATTTCATCATCGTATATCATAGTAGTACCATAGTACTTACGATTGATATTACCATAGTTCTCAGATAGGAAATCACTGGTTAATGCGATTCCATCTTGTAGAGATTTATGAATAAAGTGTTCAAATTCAGCGAATTGTGTTTGACGATAAACAGTGCCCTTTACACCATCTAAGTAGTGATTGATAATATAGGCTTGAATCTTTGGATCCGTATATTTCTTAAGTAGATAAGCTGTTAATAAGTTTTCATTGGTTGTGGAAGCGACTTCTGCCACAAAGATTGAGTAACTACCATAGATATAATCTTGATTAAGTCTTGAATAATAAGAATGTAAACTATGTCCTAATTCATGGGCTAAAGTATAAACATTATCTAAGTTATCTTGCCAATTAAGTAAGATAAATGGATTAGTGGTATAACATCCACTTGAATAAGCTCCACTACGTTTACCTTCATTCTCCATAACGTCAATCCAACGCTCATTAAAGGCTTTTTTAAGTACGGATACATAATCATCCCCCAATACAGATAATGCCCCTAAAATGATTTCTTGAGCTTCTTGATAGGTAAACTTAAACTCAACATCCTCAATCATCGGTACATATAAATCATACATTCTAACTTCATCGAGTTTTAGTGCTTGTTTACGTAAATCAACATACTTATGTAAAAGATCTAACTTCTGATTGATTGCCTCAACTAAGGCATCATAAACAGACTCAGGAATATGATTCGCAAACAATGCTGCAGCACGTGCACTACTAAATCCTCTCACATCTGCATTAAGATTATGTAATTTAACGGTATTGCTTAAGGTAGACGCAAATGTATTTTTCAAATCACGATAACTTGCATATACGTTCTTAAAGGCTTTTTCACGAATACTACGATCTTTATTTTCAAGATATAAACCATATCGACCATGGGATAATGGGTAAGTTTCACCACTTTCAGTTTCGATTGGCTTAAACTTCAAATCTGCATTATTTAAAACAGAAAAAGTAACACTACTTCCGTCTAGTACATCACCAGCTTTAGCTAATAAGAGTTCTTCTTTCTCACTAAGGATGTACTTACGACGTTCAAACATTAATTCAAACTCATGGGTATATAGTTTTAATTCTTCTTTTTTAAGATATTCACGTAACACATTCTCATCTGATTCCAATAACTCTGTTTCAAAGAAGGATAAAGCACTCGCAACCTTACTGTATAAAGTACGAGCTCTACTTTGAAGGGCTTGATTATCGGTATTACTGGTATCTTGATCACTTAATAAATGTGAATAAGTATATAAGTGTTCAATCTTTTTTAATACTTCATTTCGATACGTTAATGCCTCAAACAAAAATTCTGCGCTTGATGCTAGTTTTGTTTGATACTCTTGTGCTTTGGGTAATAATCCTTCTATTTCTTTGAATGATTTCTCAAAGTCTTCTACACTTCTAAATACGGTACTGATATCCCATGTTAATTCTGTTGGGACTTCATTTCTTTTTAAGACTAAATTGTTTTCCATAGAATCTCCTTAATGATTTTATTATACTCTAATTTGATTTATTTATATAAAATTTGACCTAATTTGGTTAATAAGATTAAACTATTTTATTAAGAAAAACAGGATAAAAAATTCACATAAAAAAAGTTTAAAAAAAGTGTAAAAATGCATTGTATATTTTAGACAATACTGTATAATTTGTTTCGCATTAGTAAACAATCATCTTGATTGATAGTGTATGCAAATAGCGATAAGATAGGAATGTAAAATGAATGATTTAAAGAAAGATCAATCAAGAGCTCCAATTGCCGAGGCAATGGAGACACATGCATACAAGAGAACGGTCGCATTTGATGTCCCTGGTCACAAACAAGGTAAAGGGAATCCAATGTTGCGTGATTTTTTAGGTGATAAGTGCCTAAGATATGATGTAAATTCAAGAAAAGACTTGGATAATTTATGTCATCCAAGTGGTGTTATATTAGAGGCAGAAGAATTAGCTGCTGAGGCATTTCATGCAGGACATGCATTTTTCATGTTAAATGGTACGACTTCAGCCGTTCAAACTATGGTTTTATCGGTTGCACGTGCGAATGAAAAAATCATTCTTCCTCGTAATGTTCATCGTTCTGTTATCTATGCTCTAATTCTGACTGGCGCAATTCCAGTGTATGTTAATCCTGATGTACATCCTAAATATGGTATTCCTTTAGGAATGAAATTATCCAATGTTGAGAAAGCGATATTAGAGAATCCAGATGCGAAGGCTATTTTTGTCAATAATCCTACGTATTACGGTATTTGTAGTAATTTGAAAGGCATCGTAGATTTAGCACATAAACATGGTATGCAAGTCTGTGTGGATGAAGCACATGGAACCCATTTTTACTTTAAATCAGGTTTACCAATTAGTGCTATGGATGCAGGAGCTGATATGGCTGCAGTTAGTATGCATAAGACTGGTGGAAGTTTAACACAAAGTTCTATTTTATTAATTAAAGATAAAAAGCGATTAGGTGAAATTCGTCAATTTATTAATCTTACGCAAACGACAAGTGGATCTTACTTATTATTATCATCATTGGACATTACACGTAAGTTTTTAGCTTTACAAGGTGAACAGGTTTTTGAACAAGTTCTGCGTTTAACAAAATATGCTCGTGAAGAGATTTCAAGTATAGAAGGGTATTATGCGTTTGATGAAGATATGGTTAATCATGACAGTGTATTTGCGCTTGATCCTACGAAGTTAACCATACATACACGTGGTATTGGTTTAGCTGGTACTGAAATATATGATATTTTACGGGATGAGTATGATATTCAAGTTGAATTAGGTGATTTAGGTAATATTCTAGCGATAATTGGCATAGGCGATTCTAAAGCTCAGATTGAGCGTTTAATCTCTGCTTTACAGGATATTAAAGATAGTTATGAGACGGATGATAAATCAATGATTCCATTTGATTATATCAATCCAGTTGTAAAGGTATCACCTCAAACAGCGTATTATTCAAAAATGAGTCCAGTGTTAATCACTGAAGCATTGAATAAAATAAGTGGTGAATCAATAATGGTTTATCCTCCAGGTATTCCGATTATTGCGCCAGGTGAAGAGATTACTCAAGTTGCGATTGATTACATTTTATATGCAAAAGAGGTTGGAAGTTTCTTAACAGGTATTGAAGATACAAACATTGAGTATATCAATGTGTTGGAGGTCTAAATGGAATATTGGTTTACGGAAGAACATAGTGATAATGTTCGATTCTCCATTCGTACAAACAAGCAATTAGCCAGTGTAGAGACTGAAATTCAAAGGGTTGATGTGTTTGATACACCTGAGTTTGGGAAAATTCTAGTCATGGATGGAAATGTGACGATGACTGAGAAAGATGAATTCATTTACCATGATATGATTGTTCATGTGCCTATGGCTGTTAATCCAAATATCAAACGTGTGTTAGTCATTGGGGCCGGAGATGGTGGTACCATTCGAGAGTTATGTCGATACCCTATGATTGAATCAATCGATATGGTTGAAATTGATGAAGCAGTTGTGGATATTTGTAAGGAACATTTTAAAACAACGTCGTATGCTTTGAATGATCCTAGAGTTAAAATATACTTTGAAGATGGATTACGATTTGTAAGATCGAATAAGAAGGTATATGATCTGGTTTTAGTGGATTCAACAGATCCAATTGGACCGAGTGAAGGATTGTTTTCAAGAGAGTTTTATGGGAACTGCTTTAATGCGCTTAAGGATGATGGGATTTTAGTGAATCAACATGAATCTCCTTATTATGATTTTAATGTTAAGGCTATACAGAAATCGATTAAACGTTTAAGAGAGAAGTTTCCTATAGTTAAGATGTATCAGGCACAT
Source organism: Bacillota bacterium (assembly GCA_021847325.1). Lineage (GTDB taxonomy): Bacteria > Bacillota_I > Bacilli_A > Erysipelotrichales > Erysipelotrichaceae > UBA2212. The sequence continues at coordinate 12,902 of JAJZTY010000026.1, read as the reverse complement.
ATTCCTACTTTCTCATCTGGTTATTGGTTATTTGGATTTGCGAGTAAGAAGTATGATCCTGTGAAGGATTTAAATGAAGAAGCATTTAATCGATTAGGATTAAAAACAAAGTATTATAATACGGATTTACATAAGGGCAGTTTTGCCTTACCGAACTACGTAAAGGAGCTATTAGATTATGACATTAAATAAGAATGTACAAACATTTGTAGGTTGTTTCAGTGAATATGAGGATGCGGAGATTGTTTTGTTTGGGGCACCATTTGACTCCACAACGTCTTATCGTCCTGGGACTCGTTTTGCGAGTTCTGCGATTCGTACAGAATCCATTGGTTTAGAACTTTATAGTCCTTACTCTGATCATGGATTAGAGGATTGTAAGGTGTGTGATAGTGGTGACCTAGTATTACCATTTGGAAGTGCAGAACGTGCTTTAGAAGCGATTTATGAGCGTTCTAAAGTGATTGTAAAGGATAATAAGATTCCTTTTATGATTGGTGGAGAACATACTGTTACATTTGGTAGTGTAAGAGCTGTGTTTGAAAAGCATCCTGATTTACATATCATTCATTTCGATGCACACACTGATTTAAGAGATACATACTATGGTGAATATTACTCCCATGCGACTGTGTTGAAACGTTGTTATGACTTGGTGGGAGATCATAAAATATTCCACTTTGGATTACGTTCTGGAGCGCGTGAAGAGTTTGTGTTTGCACAAGAACATAATTATATTGAGAAAAGTTCTTGTGATACATTAGTTGATATCTTACCTCAATTAAAAGGTAAACCAGTATACATCACAATAGATTTAGATGTATTAGATCCATCTAATTTCCCGGGTACAGGTACACCTGAAGCAGGTGGAATTAACTTTACTCAATTATTGAATGCGGTATTAGCTATGAGTCATTTAAATATTGTTGGATTAGATATTAATGAATTATCTCCAATTTATGATCAATCTGGCGCAAGTACTGCATTAGCATGTAAACTAACGAGAGAAATCTTAATTGCGGTTTCTAAGAATAGAGCAAAATAACACGGATTAACCGTGTTTTTTATAAGGAGAACTATGCTTGAATTTAATCATAAAAAATGGATAAAGAGTGTTTTCTTCGTAATTAGTATTATTACAATACTTCGTAGTTTAATCCATATTATAAGTCCAGATGGAGGGGCAGGTAGTATTGCAGGTATTCCATTATCTCAGTATTCAATAGAGGCCAGCCAAACGATAATCTTCATGTTTGCGCTTTGGGGTATATCTCAACTTATCATTGGTTTATTTTATATCTATGTTCTAATAATAAAGCCAAATTTAATTCCAATCATGTTACTTAGTTTAACATTAGAGTATTCATTAAGATTAATCATAGGATAATTAAAGCCAATACTCACAACACATACAGCGCCTGGCGCTTATGGTAATTATATTATGATTCCTTTAAGTATCATATTATTCCTTCTCTCTATTAAAAAAACAACTTAAAGTTGTTTCATTAATTCATTGTATTCATCATCACTAAGAATTCGATATTGTCCCTTATTTAGATTATCTAATGTTAGGTTCATGATACGAATTCTTTTTAAATAAACGACTTTATACCCAAGTGCAGAACACATTCTACGAATTTGTCGATTCAAACCTTGTTTAAGGATAATTTTAAAGTTCTTTTCACCTATAATTCTTACCTTACAAGGTTGTGTAATAGTCATTTCATTTTTAACTGGATTGAATATTTCTACACCTTGTTCCATTTGATATTTGAACTCACGATCAATTGGTTTATGTACATAGACTAAATACTCTTTTTCATGATTGTTCTCTGATCTAAGTATTTGATTCACAATACTTCCATCATTGGTTAAAAGAATTAATCCTTCACTTTCTTTATCAAGTCTCCCTATCGGGAAAATTCTTTCAGGATAATTAACTGCATCAATAATATTGCCTTTGATATCAGGTTCACTCGTGCATGTAATCCCAGCTGGTTTGTAATAGGCAAGAGTCACAAATTTCTTTTTAGGTTTAATTGGCAAATCATCGACACATACTTCATCTTCTTCATTAACACGCATTCCTAAAACAGCAATAACCCCATTTACCTTAACTCGTTTCTCTTCGATAAGGGTATCTGCTTCACGTCTTGAACATCGTCCCGTAGAACTAATATAGTTGTTTAATCTCATTTGGTTTTCCATAATCTACCTAATTATGACATAAAAAAAGAATAATCCAAGAGATTATTCTTTATTGATATAAGTTCATTTGAGAAGCACTCGTAGTACTACGAGATGGTTCGATAATAAGCTCACCACTTCTTACCAATCGGACGAATATTTTCGCTAGGATTGGATCAAACTGTTTACCAGCATTTCCTTCGATTTCATCAAGTGCATAATCGATACTTAAATGTGTCTTATAGTGACGATTCGATGTGATTGCATCAAAAGCATCAGCGACAGCGATACATCTTGCGGCAAATGGGATGTTTTCTCCCTTTATGCGACGAGGATAGCCACTTCCGTCCCAACGTTCATGGTGTCCTACAACGGCTGGAATAACATGACTGAAGGAAGGGAGGTACTTAATAATCGTGATTGACATATCGACATGCATCTTCATGATTTCATATTCTTCATCATCTAAACGAGTAAATTTCGTTAGAATATGTTCAGGGATACCAATCTTTCCGATATCGTGTAATAGAGAGGCTTGACGAATCATTTCAATATCTTCTTTACTTGCGCCAGCTTCTTTCGCAATTGCGGTTGCGTATTGTGCAACACGTTGACTATGACCGAAGGTATAGTGGTCTTTCGCATCAATTGCGGCTGTTAATGCATAAATTGTAGCCATATTCATTTCATCAGAAGCTGAATCATTCATTTTTTGATCATGAATGTCTGGATTGAAGATTACTGATTTATTCTTACCAGTCATTTTTGCATAACGTAGTGCTGCAGTTGCCTTAGCAATCAAGTCTTTGTCATCACTTGCGATGGTTGGGGCAGAACAGATACCGGATGAAATCGTAATATTTCGTGTTATTTCATCACCTTTTGCCATAGAAGTAACTTCCACACGTTCTCGAATTCTCTCAGCAAGTTCGTATGCACTTCGTGAGTCAACATATGGAAGAATAATCGCAAATACATCACCTCCATATCGACAGACCGTACCTTTTTCACCATTTACAAATTTAATCGCATCGGATACTTTTTGTAGAACGATATCACCTGCATAATGTCCATAAATTTCATTAAATAACGCAAACATATCGATATTAATGATAATGAGTGATACCATCTGAGATCGTAGATCTTTTGTGAGTTTTTGAAGTTGTTCAATAAAATAACGATGATTGTATAAACCAGTTAAGCTATCCATAACAGCTTCTTTTTGGAATTTCTCAAACATACGTGCATTAGACATCGCAATTGCGGCAGTTGCACATAATGTAGATACTGCATTTAAATCTTCATTACTTAAGAGAGTTTGATAATCTTTGGAAGATATGATTAACATCCCAATAATTTCATTGTTATATTTCAAGGCGACAGCAGCTTCAAATCGTATTAATACGAGCTCTTGGCGCTCTTTTTCCCATAATGTTTTAAAGATAGGATGTGTATTTAAATATTCTTCTTTGATAACATCGTTAAACTGAGAGAACCATTGAACAAAAGGATGATTTTGACGAATATTTAAATTAACTCGATTTAATTTTTTATACGAAGCATAATATCCAAAATCATCATTTTGACTATTCTTGAAGAATACCGAAACGTCATCATTATTTGTAAGTTGATAAACAACTTTGAGTAACTCTTGAACTAGATGTTCGAGGTTTAAGTTATTTGAGGCAGATAAGGTAAAATTCTTAATTAGATTGTTTTGATGATTTTCTTTTTTATAGAAATAGTTATCCACTAGTCGATGGATTAGACTAAATAATGGTTGGAAAATAATTATCGTAATTAAACTAGTTAATAAGACAAATATTTCTCGACTTAATCCATTGTTAAATTGATCAAAGAAATCGAGTAATCGATTCACAAGGAATGCGACTCCACCAAACAACACTGTCATTATCAATGTAAATATCAAAGTACGAGTTACTACGATTCTTAGTTCAACAACATGTTCCTTATAAATAGCGTACATCAATAATGAAGAAGTAATTATACCTGCCGCAAAATCCACCGGATATTTACCAATATCAGGAAGGATGTTTAATGCGAAACCAACATATAGAATAAATAAACCAATTAATACAGGGTAAAGTCGTTTAGTATTCTTAACGCCAAATTTAAACGCATTACGCATCTTAACTAAGCTACTTGATAGTAATAGAAACATAATACCAAATGCAGGATAGGCTAATGGACCAGGCATATAAGAGACTTCTTTAATAATCTCTCCAGAACTATTCGTAATTTTCAAGATTTCAGCGGATGTGACAGTTAAACCAAGACCATGTGTTACCAATAATGCGAGAATAATGACTGACCAACCAATAACATGTAATTTCTTTAATTGAGAAGTAAATATACTGATAAAAATATATGCGAAATAAGGTACGAAAGTAATACAAGCTGTCATAACTCTTGACCAGAAAATGACGCTTGGGGCAAACTCTGCTTTCATGAGTAAGGATGATGCAGACCAGAAAATCATGACTGCAACATATAACATAAATGAAACGATGAGCTTATCTTTTTTGGAAATTGCGAGCATGAAAAAGAGCATTGCGTTTAAAATCAATGCTAGTGTTGGCAATCCCCAATAGATAAGGTCTTGAATTACCATCGCTTCTCCTTACGCTTTTCCTTTAATATTACTTGCCTTAAGTACTTCAGTCACATCGAAATGTGAAGGATTTACTTTAGCCATCTTATGCCGAATGCTTTGTGTATAGTTTTTAATTGAACCATTTGGCAATACAATTACCTCTAAAGGTTCAATCCCTAACATCTTCTTAAGACTCTTATAGTCATCATCTAAATATTTAAAATATACTTCAAGATGTTCTTTTATAAGTTCAGGATCTTCCAACCCTAAACTATTATCCACTTGATTTAACTCAATATACAGAGCCATGTAAGGTCGTTTATTCTCGTTATAACGTTTACAAGCAAACCAATTTTCAATATTTAGTTTTGATAACTTGATAACTTCATTAATAGTGGCTTCTGTAATACGTGTAAATCCTGCTAAATCGATTACAGGGTCGATACGATCAATGTATTCAAAATGAGGGAGATTGATACCATCTTGTTTACGCTTTAAGCTAACACATTTGAATACATCACCAATACGATATCGGGCGAATGCACCACCTTTTAATGTTGTAATTACTATTTCATAATAATGATCAGGTTTTAATTCATTCATTAAATAGGTTTTTGGGACATAAGTTGGATCTTGTAAGTTCTTATAAAATTCTTCCATTGGGATAAATTCATAGAAACAAACTTCAGGGAAGAAAATTAATCCACTCTTACTCCATGATTCAGTTCCGATACAAGTCGCTTCAGTTCCGCCAAATATTTCAAGAGGACGTACTCCCCAATATTCTTCAATTTTATCTTTGAAATGAGCTGTATCTGTACCAGCACAGACAAAACCTTTTAATTCAAATACATCTTTTGGCAATAATGGACGTTTCTCTAGTTTCGCTTGTGCTTTAGCATGGGCGAATTTTATTAATTGATTAAAATCAAATGATATTAGATTCAAACCGCCAGAAGAAGTATTACCTTCCACAAAACTCTCACTCATTCGCAAGATGACACTACTTAAACCATAGAACAATCCAATACCTTTTTGGATGCCCATTTTAAATCCAACTTTATTACGTTCTCCAAACGACATTTTATTACCAGCTTCAATGCCTGGCATAAAGTTAACCGTATATTCACCTTGTAAAGTATAAGGTAATAATCCAGTAATATACGGTAATGGAGCCATTCCATTTAAGAAGTTCATATTTGATTTCAAATCAAAATGCCCTTTACGCTTGCTTGTCGCAAGCATAATGCATGTAAATGCGACATCACGATGTGAAGCAATCATACTAGCGGAATATGGCGCAACCTTAACAGGTGCTTTTCCACCTTCCCAAGTTGTTTGAATCCACACAACTGGTTCAGCAGGTAATACTTTAGTATTCTTAGTCAATAAGAAGTCTGCATAATCATCATATGTAGTAAGTGGTACGATTCGTCTAAATTCATCAGGATTACGAGGTTTTTGGCCTTTCATAATTTTCTGACCTAGTTCACAGTTAGCGTACAACTCGATTTGTTCCATTAGGAGTTGATTCTGAATTTCCATGAATTCATTTAAATTCATATCTAAAAAGTTACAGTATCTCTGCCAAATTTCTTCTTTGCTTTTCGTCTTAAGCATTTGATCAAAATTCATTTGCTTATTCTCCCTTTAATAATGTAGTACGAAAGCGATTAATACTTTCCTTATTAAATAATAAGAATGGAGTCTTTTTTTGATATTCTGTATAACCAAGAAGTGTTTTAGGAAAGAAATATCGATCTTGTACCCATACATGTATAATGTCCATAATCGTCCAAACAATCGTTGCGATTAACATCATCCACTTACCACTAACTAGAAATAAGAATAAATAGGTAAAAAAGAATGCCCAAACTCCAGGATGCCTACAAAGAGCATAAAAACCAGTATCAACAACTCGATTACCTTGTCCTGATACATAGGTTTCTTTAAATGGTAGTGCACCAAATAGTGCATAAAACATAGTACATGCACTAATGATAGCGAGTATGATAAAAACAATTCTTAAATTATTCGGTAGGGAGAAATCAGTGGGTTGTTCGAAAAATATTTTAACCGTAGAAAATAGAAGTAAAGCCACACCGACTGAGAATAAACCATTTATCCAAGGATGAATCTTCTTTACTTTATTAAAATCAAAGAGGTATAAAACGCCAAATCCTACACATCCCCAAAGTAAGTTATCCACATAATTCCCCTTATAGCCGTAAATGAATTATAAACCAACATTTTTTTTGATACAACATTTTATTAAACAATATGTTCTAAATTTACATTTATTTAACAAAATTAGCTATCGCTTGTGAAAAAACGAGAAAAATGTTAAAAAAACTCCCGAAGGAGTTTATTCTAATTCTAATTTGTGATCGTTCAACCAAACGGCTAATGTGATGAGCCCAACACTGATTAAACCGAAGTATAAGAAGTCTAAGAAATACATTAACCAGTTGATTTCAAAGCCATAGTTTTCCTTGTATACAAACCAATCTGTAAATATGTTGGTATAAAGATTGTTAAAGATAAAGTTTAGAACAAGGTAAACTATGATACCAATTGCTAATTTCTTAGAAGTTACATAGCTTGTATTAACAAACACAACTGTGATCAACATAAGTGCACTTGAGTATACAAATGACATTATTGCTTGAGGTAAACTAATACCCATAAAACGTAGTACCTCTGGAATCAAAGTATTCCAAGGAATGACTTCCCAGAAACTTCTATATTCATTTAATGCATATTGTACATTTGTCCAATTTAATGTAACCCATAACCCTGCAAACAAAGTAGTCGCTAGAACATAGACTATGAATGTTAATAAAGTCCAAAGAGTTGCAGTAATGATTTTTGATAAGAATGTTTCCAATGTTGTGACTGGAAGGGTGAATGTAAGATAGCCTTCCTTAGAATATAGACGATTGGTAAACAACTTGATTACAGTAAGAGTAAGAATAACGGTTGTTGCGATAAATAACGCAAAGAATGGAAGGATAGTCACAACACTTAACCACTCTCTTTCAGGATTAACTGAAACTGCTGCAATTACTGCAAATAACAACAATCCCATATAGAGTGGAAATAAATCGCGATAACTTGATTTTATATCATGTTTTATTAGTTTGATTAACATTTGAAGATCTCCTTAAATAATTCATCAATTGATTTATTGTGAGTAGAACGAATTTGATCCACATCATCACATAAAACAACTTCTCCCTCTTTTAGGAATACAACGGTATCAAAGATTTGTTCAATCTCTGAAATAATATGAGTCGAGATAATCACAAGAGAATCAGTCGCATAATTATCTAAAATGGTATTTAGAATCAACTCACGTGCTGCAGGGTCAACTCCACCAATCGGCTCATCTAAGATATAAATTTTTGCCTTTCGTGACATAACAAGCGCAAGTTGGAATCTTTCTTTCATCCCTTTAGACATTGTCTTAATGGATTGTTTAGAATCTAATTTCAATTTTGATAACAAATCTCTCATTCTACTTTCATCAAAATCTGAGTACATATCCTTGAAGAGATCAATCGCTTTTTCACCAGTCATCCAGTTCGCCAAATAGGTTTGATCTGGTAAATAGGAAATTAAACTCTTACTATGAACACCTATACCTTGGTTTTCTATCAATACTTCTCCACTATAATCTCTGAGTAATCCATTTAAAATCTTAATAAGCGTTGTTTTACCTGATCCATTAGGACCCAGTATGCCAACAATTTGACCTGGTTTTAAGCTAAGTGAAACATTTTTAAGTGCTTCGGTTTGCTTGTAGTGTTTACTAACATTTTTTAGTTCAATCATTTTGTCTTCCTTTCCCTAAATGCTTGATTTATATAGTTGATACTTTCTTCTTGAGTTACTTTTAATTGCTCGATATCGTCCACAAATGTTTCTACTTTTTCCATAATCATTTGTTGTCTTAAACTCTGGATAAGGTCTAAATCATCTGAGACAAATCGACCAATTGTACGATCACTCTTTACTAAACTAAGTCTTTCTAACTCCGATAATGCTCTTTGTACGGTATTTGGATTCACTTGATATTGAAGTGCTAAATCACGTACTGTAGGAAGTTGTTGTTGAGGGAGTAGTTTCTCACTTACAATTTCCTTTTTAATCATCTCCATAATTTGAAGATAGATTGGCTGTGTTGATTGGAATTGATCCATATATCTCCTTTCTGTATTATTGTATTAGACACTTAATACAATAATACAATATAAATTGATTGTCAACACCTTTTTGTGAAAATGTTATAATATCCTCAAAAAGAGGGATAAGTATGATTGAACTAACAGAAGCTTTAGTTTTATCCCGCCAAATTAACCAATCATGTTTAAATAAGAAGATAATAAATGTTGTGGTAAATCAGAATCCTCATAAGATGGCTTGGTTAAATAAAGATATTAATGAATATTCAAAATTCTTAATAGGAAGTTCTTTTAAGTTAGCTAAATCTTATGGTGGAATGTTAGAGATTGATTGTGAGAAATGTCATCTGGTTTTCGCAGAAGGTGTTCAATTAACGTATTGTGATTCTTTGGATTCTGATTTAAGACATCAATTATTCATAGAATTTAATGATCATACCTATTTTATTGCGGCTGTTAAGATGTATGGTGGAATATGGTGTTATAACGATGTGTTTGATAATCCATATTATTTTATTGCGAAGAAAAAGCCAAGTATATTTAGTACTGGTTTTACTCTTGATTATTTTAGTCAGCTAATTAATGAATCGAATGAAAGTCTAAGTTTAAAAGCATTCCTCGCAACTGAACAAAGAATTCCAGGATTTGGGAATGGTTTATGTCAAGATGTATTGTGGAAATCAAAGCTACATCCAAAAACAAAAATCAGATATTTAAGTAAGATGGATATAAATAGACTTTATGATTCGATGATTGAACTTCTTCATGAGATTGTTGATTCAGGTGGTAGAGATACAGAAAAAGATTTATATGGGAATAAAGGTAGATATAACACTAAGATGAGTTTATCAGGAATAGAATTAGGTTGTCCTGAATGTGGATCATCCATTTTAAAAGAGAGTTATCTGGGGGGAAGTATTTATACTTGTCCAAAGTGTCAGATTAAACAATAATCATATTTAAGGCATTTAAAATAATAAATCGTTATAATAACGCTATGAAAAACTGGAAAAAGAATAGTGCATTTTTTATTGGTGGACAAAGTATTTCTCTATTTGGATCGATGCTTGTTCAATATGCCATAATGTGGCACATCACTTTAGAAACACGATCAGGGTTTATTATGACTCTATCCATATTGGCTGGATTTATTCCGAGCTTATTTTTAAGTCCGTTTGCAGGAGTTTGGGTAGATCGATTTAATCGTAAGTTAATAATTGTCATAGCCGATACGTTTATTGCGATAACAACTTTAATTACAGCTCTATTGTTTTATTTTGGATATGGATCAATAACATTATTATTGATTGTTTCAGCATTTAGATCTTTGGGAAACGCAGTCCATACACCTGCAGTTCAAGCTTTTATTCCTGAGTTAGTTCCTGAAGACAAACTCATGCGTGTACAAGGCATCAATAATGGCATTCAATCTTCAATGATGATTATAGCGCCTGTGTTAAGTGCCGCTTTATTGGCATCATTTGAGCTCTTTGTGATTTTCTTTATTGATACAATTACTGCTGTTTTAGGCATCTTTACATTGATATTATTTGTTCAATCGACAAGGGTTATTACTCCAATTGAAGGGAAAGTTGAATATTTCAATGATATTAAACTCGGTTTAAATTATATTAAATCACATCACTTTTTAGTCCCATTTTTTGTGTTTACTGCAATGGTTCTATTTTTTGTAGCTCCAATGGCATTCCTAACACCTCTTCAAACTGTTTTCAATTATGGACCTGAAGAATGGAGATTGTCTTTTGTTGAGGTCGCATTTGCGTCTGGAATGATGATTGGTGGATTTAGTATTGCTGCTTGGGAAGGTTTAAAAAACCGTATTCATACAATGGCATTATCTCTAATATTAATGGGTTTATCATCAATCGTATTATCTCTTACGAATTTATTTTGGATCTATTTAGTTTCCATGTTTATAATTGGATTAAGTTTACCGTATTATAATTCTCCTGCTTATGTCATGATTCAAGAAAAAGTAGATAATGAGTATTTAGGTCGAGTCTTTAGTGTTATGGGAATGATATCAAGTTCAATGATGCCGATTGGAATGTTAGTCTTTGGACCATTAGCTGATGTAATAGATATCGACACTATTATTATTTTCTCTGGGATTATGATGATTATTATTACATTTAGCTTATTATTCAATAAATCATTAATTCAATCAGGACAAATAAAACAAGGCTAATGGCCTTGTTTTGGTGTTACATGATTATAAACTTCACTGATGATAAACATGAATAAAATGAAACAAAATATTATCGGATAGAGAATTGATATACCAAGAGGATTAAACAAATACCCTAATCCAGTTGAGATAATCGTACCTCCAATATAAGCTATTCCAACCTGATAACTGATTAAGACATTCGCTTGTTCCTCTTTAAAACGTCTAGGAGTTTCATGCATCATAGAAGGGTAGAGTGGGGCAAATCCCAATCCAATTAGAATAATACTAAATCGAATTAACTGAATATCTTTATTTATGATAAGTAAGAATGCGCCTAATCCAGATAGAAATAGACCAAGACGTATCATATTACGATTTCCAAAGCGATTAGATATGATTCCTGAAAGAAAACGTCCACTCATAATTGATCCATAATAACTTGCGATAATGTATCCTGAAACTGAAGGTAATAGTTTGATTTCTTCAACTAAGTACGAATTTGTCCATAATCCAACACTAAGTTCTATTCCGACATATAAGAAAAACAGGGCTATTCCATATATCATTCTTAGGTCAAAGGTTACTTTTGGTTTGTTTGTCGTTGTATTTTTTGTATCGTTGAGCCAAAAACTAAGACTTAAGAACAAAATAAACGCAATGAGATATTGAAGAGTACTGAGACTTTTATAGGCAGTAGACCAAGAATAGTTATACTTTAAAACAGTTGTCATAATAGTTGGGCCTAAAGTAGCTCCAACTCCCCAAAAACCATGTAGCCAAGTCATGTGTCTTGAACTATAATGTTTCGCAACATAGGAGTTTAAAAGGGAATCTACTGCACCTTGTCCAAGTCCTAATCCGATACTAAATAAGACTAACATGGTGTAGTTTTTACTAAATCCAATACCTAATAGTGAACTTGCGGTTAAGAGTGCACTTAAGAATGTGACCTTTCCTATGCCAAGTCGATGAGATAATTTATGACTGTAGATGCTTGATAGAGCAGAAAGTGGAAGAGTAATAAGTATGATAAGTCCAGCGGCCTCAATTGGTTGATTAAAATCAATTCGCATAAGTGGCCAACTAATACCGAGTGATCCATCTGGTAAACCTAAACTAATAAATGAAAGATAGATAATTGAAAGAAGTATTCTGTTTTTAGTGATGCTAGATATTTTCATAAGTTATTTCCTTTAATTAGGATAGATAATATTCAATGATTATGCAAGTGAATTAAGGTATAATATTTTTCTACGGAGGATGTTATGAAATTAGCCATCGCAAAAAACAATGATCATGTCCATGAATTCTTTGGATCATGTAATGAATTTGTATTAGTTGATATTGAAGAGGGTAAAGTTGTTTCAACAGAGGAAATCTTCAATGATGTTGAGACTCACAAGCTTAGACCTAATTTTTTAAGAAAATTAGGTGTTAATGCATTAGTGATAAAAGGATTAGGATTAACAGCGTATGAGTTATTAAAAGAAAATGGAATTGAACTTTATACAAGTGAACCAATTCTCATTGAGGATGCTATTCAAGCATATTTAAGAAATGAATTAAAGTTAATGGATGTTCCTGCTGGAGCACATTGTTAAAAGAGGCTGTAACGAATAAACAGCTTTGAATAGAAGACAAATGAAAAGGTCCAGGCAAACGCTTGGACCTTTTCTAGTATAATTTAGGTATGGAAAATATTTCGATTAACCATGCGCTAAACCTG